>DATMVH010000643.1:0-2526 GCA_035563395.1 Solirubrobacteraceae bacterium | reverse complement strand
GGCCCGTCAGCATGCACCACGAAGGTGACCTCCTGTTGCAGTCCCCCGGACGCGCCCACGTCCGTGAAAAGACCTGCTCAGGAGGTCATTCTTCGTTCACCACCGGACGGAACGACTCCACCTCGCCGGTGGATCGAGGCTCAGGCCGCCCGCCGCCGCGCGGCCGCCGCGGCGCCCGGCGGCCACGGCCGCGAGACGCTGCGCGACCCGGCGGCGCAGAACCGCCACGGCAGCTCCGCCGCCTTGGTGATGCCGATCCGCGGGCCGGCGACGATGCCGACGTCCTCCCACCCGCGCGGGCGCGGGCCGAGCGCGATGGGACCGGCCGGCAGGCCCGCGCCGTTGTGGTGGAGCTCGATGTCGAGCGCCTGCGTCAGCTTGCCCGGACCGGAGCAGAGGTCCTCGAGCCGCGTCAGCCCGCGCCGGGCGCGCATGGCGGCGATGCCGTCGACCGGCTCGAGCGCGCGGATGAGCACCGCGGCGCCGGTGCCCTCCGGCTCGCAGACGACGTTGAACAGCGCGTGGATGCCGTACGAGCGGTACACGTAGGCGCGACCGGGCGGGCCGAACAGCACGTGCGTGCGCGGCGTCACGCCGACGTAGGCATGGCACGCGGGCTCGCTCTCGTGGTAGGCCTCCGTCTCGACGATCACGCCCGTGGCGCCGGCGTGCGCGAGCGTGCACCCGACGAGGTCCCGCGCCACGTCGACCACCGGACGCGCGTAGAAGGCGGCCGGAAGCGTCACTACGCGGGCTGCCCGTCGAGCTCGGCGCGGGCGTGCGCGAGCTGCTCGCGCACGCGGACGAGCGCGGTGCCGCCCTCCGACACCTTGGACTCCAGCCAGGACCGCTGCGCGAGCACGGCATAGAACTCGTCGTCGAGCGCCTCGGAGTGCGCGGCGAGCTCCTCGCGCGAGAAGTCCGACAGCCGGCGCCCGGAGCTCAGCGCCTCGCGCACGAGCCCGGCGACGATCCCGTGCGACTGGCGGAACGGGATCCCGCGCCGGACGAGCAGGTCGGCGATGTCGGTGGCGGCGATCAGCTCGTCGGCCGCCGCGGCCGCCAGCCGCTCGCGGTCGAAGGCGATGCCCTCGAGCATCCCGGTCGCCGCGGCGAGGCACAGGTCGAGCGTGTCGACCGCGTCGAACAGGTGCTCCTTGTCCTCCTGCAGGTCCTTGTTGTAGGTGAGCGGGAGGCCGTGCAGGACGCCGTGGAGCGCGGCGAGCCGCGCGGCGACGCGCGGGCTCTTCGCGCGCAGCAGCTCCGCGGCGTCGGGGTTCTTCTTCTGCGGCATGATCGAGGAGCCGGACGCCCACGCGTCGCTGACCGTGGCGAACCCGAACTCCTCCGACGACCAGAGCACGATCTCCGCGCCGAGGCGCGAGAGGTGCGTCGCGCACGTCGCCGCGGCCGCGAGGAAGTCGAGCACGAAGTCGCGGTTGGACACGGCGTCGATCGAGTTGCGCGCGACGCCGGCGAAGCCCAGCTCGCGCGCGAGCAGGCCGCGGTCCGTGTCGAAGTTGACGCCGGCGAGCGCGCCCGCGCCCAGCGGGAGGTCGCAGATCGAGCCGAGCACGAACTCGAAGCGGCGCGCGTCGCGCCGGAACATCCAGAAGTACACCAGCAGGTGGTGCGAGAGGTACACCGGCTGGGCGCGCTGCAGGTGGGTGTAGCCCGGCATCGCCCAGTCCTCGTGGCGCTCGGCGAGCTGCACGAGCGTGCTCTGCAGCGCCTGGAGCCTCTCGAGCGTCTGCAGCGCGTGCGCGCGCGTGAACATCGCGACGTCCGTGGCCACCTGGTCGTTGCGCGAGCGGGCGGTGTGCAGCTTGCCGCCGACGGGGCCGACGATCTCCGTGAGCCGCCGCTCGATCGCCATGTGGATGTCCTCGTCGTCCTCGCGGAACGGGAGCGAGCCGGATTCGAGCTCCTCCTCGACGCGCTCGAGGCCGACGAGCAGCGTGTCCCGGTCGGCGTCGGAGATGATTCCGGCGGCCGCGAGCATCGTGGCGTGGGCGCGCGACTGCGCGACGTCGTAGGGCCCGAGGCGCCAGTCGAAGCCGATCGAGGCGTTGAGCTGGCGGAAGACCGGGTGCTGGGGCTCTGCGAATCGCGACACGGGTGCATGATGGCGGCATGCAGCCCGTCGTGCGCCCCGCCCGGCCGGACGACCCCGCCGCGGACCTGCTCTACGTCTCCGCGGCGCCGTACTACGACCGCTACGCGGGCGGGGAGGCGCGGGCGCGGCGGCTGCTGGCCGCGGTCTATCCCCGCGCCCGGCACACGGCGAGCTGGGAGGTGTGCCGCGTCGCCGTCGTCGACGGAGCGGTCGCCGGCGTGCTGGCGGCGTTCCCCGCCGACGACTCCGAGGTCCTCGCCCGCCGCTTCATCCGCCTGACGGTCGGGCGCATCCCGCCGTGGCGCCTGCCGCGGCTCGTTCGCCACCTGCGCGCGTCGTCCGCCGTGTCGCCCCAGCCGCCGCTCGGCATGCTCTACGTGGACGCGCTCGCCGTCGGCGAGGCGTGGCGG
>DATMVH010000642.1:0-5056 GCA_035563395.1 Solirubrobacteraceae bacterium | reverse complement strand
GTCGGCATCCGCCACCCCCGCGAAGCGGACCGGCTGGCCGCCGTGCTCGCCCTTGGGAGCGCGGCGGTGGCGACGTCCGCCGCGTACGAGCGCGGCCCGCACATCGTCGACCCGCACACCGGCCGGCCGCCGCGCGGCGTGGACTCGGTCACGGTCGTCGGCCCGGACCTCGGCACCGCGGACGCCTACGCGACCGCGGCGTTCGCGATGGGCGAGGAGGGCCCCGCGTGGACCGCTCGGCTGCGCGGCCACGAGGCGATGACGGTGCTCGAGGGCGACCGCGTGGTCTGCACGCCGGGGTTCCTCCGCCACGTGGACGGCGCGTCCGTCGCGGCCTCCGTCGGCGCCCGCGCCTGATCAGCCGGCGAGCCGGCGGCGCTCGAGCGCCCACCAGAGCTCGACGAGGTGACGCGGCTCGCGCAGCGTCGCGCCCGTGGCCTCCTCGAAGCGGCGGAGCCGGTGGCGCAGCGTGTTCGGGTGGATGTGAAGCGCGCGCGCCGTGTCCTCGATGCGCATCCCCTGGTCGAACCACGTCTGCAGCGTGCTCTCGAGGTCGGCGCCGAGGCGCCCGAGGTCGGCGAGCGGGGTGAGGTAGCGCGTCGCGAACGCGTCCCCGAGCGCCTCGTCGGCGAGGATCGCCGGGCGGATCGAGAGGTCGGCGAGCGAGAACGCGCCCTCCTGCCCGAACGCGAGCGCGGTCTGCAGCGCGCGGCTCGCCATCCCGAACGCCGCGGGCAGGGCCTCGAGCCTCGCCGCCGGGCCGACGCCGATGACCACGCGGGGCTGCTCGGAAGGCGTCCGCGCGGCGATGCCCGCCACGTCGCGGTCGAGCCCGGTCGCCATCCCGTCCTCGCCGGCGAGCGACATAGCCAGCCGGTGCGCCGGCGCGCCGTCCGCCGCGGCGCGCGCCCGGAACGGCGTGTACTCGCGCTCGGGGTCCAGCCCGAAGGTGGCGCCCTCGCGCGCGAGGTCGGCGGCGTCGAGCGTGCCGAGCAGGACGGCGATGACGAACGCGTCGCGGCGCTGCTGCTCCTCGCGGGCGTGCTCGAGCTCGACCTCGCGGTGGGACGCGGCGGCGACGTCCATCACCGCGTCGGCCCACACCCACAGCGTCTCCGAGAAGGCCAGGACGCTGGCGACGTCCGCGCCGCGCTGCCGGGCGAGGTCGCCGAACCGCGACCAGATCGCCGTGACCGTGATGCGGTAGGCGTGGAGCACCGCGTCGACGGTGAGGCCCTGGTCCGCGCGCTCGCGGCCGACGGCGGCCGGCAGCTCGAGCTCCTCGTCGGTCGGCGCGCGGAGCTCGCGGAGGGCCGCCAGCGCCCGCAGGATGTTGCCGCGGACGCGCTGGGAGATCGACTCGGCCGGCACCCGGCGGAAGTCGGGGATCTCCTCCCGCATGCGCTCGCCGATTCCCTCGACGATCGCGTCGATCTCTCCCTCGATCTCGTCGACGAGGCTCCCGACGACTCGCGCGGCCGCCGGGCCCGGCGTCGTGGGCACGGCCATGCGGGCGAATCTAGCGCCGCGCACGGCCGGGCGTCAGGTCCGGGGGGATCAGGCGGGTTGCGCGACCGGCGCGCCGTGGCCCGTCGGCGTGAGCAGCGTGGCCGCGGCGACCATCGCGAAGGCGGCGACCTGGACGGCGAGCAGGAGGCCGGCGGCGAGCGCGTCGCCGAAGACGACGATGCCGCCGACGATCGCCGTCACGTTGGCGGCGGTCGAGGTGCAGGCGATGACCGGGACGGCGTCGCCCTCCTGGAAGCCGCGGGCGGAGGCGAGGAAGGCGAGCACGGAGGCGACGACGGCGACGGGGATCCACGGGGACACGACGAGGTCGAGCACGCCGTGCGCCATGGCGCCGGTGAGGCCCTTGAGGGCGACGTCCGAGACGCCGAAGAGGACTCCGGCGGCGGCGCCCAGGAAGGCGCCGTGGTGATGCGCGGGAGCGCCGAGCTTCGGCGCGACGATGAGCACCGCCCCGAGGGCGAGCATGCCGAGCTCGAAGGCGAGGACGCCCGGGAGCTCGACGGCGGCGCCGTGCCCGCCGGGGGTCGGCAGCGTGAGGACGAGCAGCGCGAGGCCGACGGCGGTCATGCCCACGCCCGCCCACTGGCGCGGGCCGACGGCCTGGCCGAAGAGCTTCGCGCCGAGGACGGCCAGCATCACGACGCCGGTCGACATCACGGCCTGGACGGTGGAGAGGGGAGCAAGCGCGAGCGCGGCGACGTGCAGGAGCCAGGCGACGACCGCGACGCCCATGCCGACCGCGAACCACTTGGACGCGAACAGCGAGCGGGCGCTGGCCAGCGGCCGGCGAGCATCGACGAGCGGCGCGTTCGACGCACCGCGGTGCTTGCACAGAAAGCCGAGCTGCGTGGCGGCGGCGCAGACGAGCGCCAGCGCGATCCCCAGTTCCAAGATCGTGTACTCCCTCGTGTTCGTAAGAGCTCCGCGGCGCCTTCCCAGGGGCGCCGCGGCCTTCCCAATCCCCGCCGAGAAGACTGCCAAGCGAGCAGGAGAGGGACATCGTGGTCGATCCAACGTTGCGGGCCTCCCCGTTGGTGGTTCCCACAACGTTGCGGGCGCGAGCGAGCGGCCCATCGTCCGCGCAACGCCGGGTCCGCCCGTCGGAACGAGGACCGGATCCGTGAAGATGGCGACGATCGAGCGCGTCGACGGCCGGCGGCGAAGCTCCCCGGCCGAGCCCTGGAGTCGGCTTCAGCCGGCGTGGAACGCGGCGAGGCGGTCGGCCTCCTCGCGCAGGGCGCGCTCGGCCGCGGGGGCGATCGGCCGCCACGGCTCGAGCCGGATCGCCCCGTCCTCGTAGCGCCACGCGCCGGCCACCGCGCCGTCGACGAGGAAGGTGGGCACGGACTGCGGCGTGCGGATGGAGAACACGCGCGGCCGCAGGTCCTCGCGCAGCAGGCCGGTGCGCCGCGCGTGGACGAGGAGCGTCGCGTCCCACGTGGGCAGGAAGCGCGGCGGAGCCGGCGTGTCGGGGTGGGGCAGCGGCGCGCGCGGCACGTCGACGAGCTCCTCGCCGTCCTCGCCGCGGAAGCGCCGCAGCTCGAGCCGGTCGAGCAGCGGCCGGACGGTGTTGATCGGCAGCCCGGTGAAGCTCGCCACGTCGGCGGCCGCCGCGGGCCCGAAGCCGCCGAGGTAGCGCCGGACGAGGTGCTCGATCGCGGCCTCCGCCTCGTCGCCGCCGGGCTCCGGCTCGCCGAGCCAGGACGCGGCGGTCGCGTAGAGATCGGCGCGGCGGCGCTCCCACGTCCCCGACGGCGGCGCGCGCACGAGGTCGAGCCACAGCCCCACGCCGTTGATGCGCGCGCGGCCGACGAGCGCCTCGACGTCCTTGCGGTGCATCGTCCCGTCGCCGAGGGCGGCGCGCAGCTCCTCCGCGGTGGCCGCCATCTCGCTCTCCGCCGGTGCGTCGCGCACCGTCCGGAGCCACGACGCCCGCCGCGCCGACCGCACGGCGAGTGCGAACGGCCAGTAGTCGGCGCGCGAGACGAGATGGATGGTCATCCGCATCAAGGTTCCCTGCACGACCGAGCGGCGCTCGAGCGCGCGGGTCAGCGCGTCGCGCTCGAAGCCGTCCAGCCGCGACCACAGCCCCACGTACATCGACGGCGCGTACTGCGCCTGGATCCCGGCCACCCGCTCGAGCGCCCGCGGCAGCGGCGCCCGGCTGCGCTCGAGGAGCAGCTGGCGGGCGAGCAGGGCGCGGTTCAGCGCGCGCTGGGAGAGCGTCCGCACCGCGCGATCATGCCATCGGTCTCGTCGTCCACAGTGGACTTAGCGGACTAAGTCCAATAGACTGACCGACATGGAAGCGATCTCCATCCATGACGCCAAGACGCACTTCTCGCGGCTGATCGCCCGCGCCGAGGCCGGCGAGGAGATCATCGTGCGCCGCGGCCGCACGCCGGTGGCGAAGATCGTCGCGTATCGCGAGCCGACGACGCCGCGGGTCCCCGGGTCGCTCAAGGGCCGGATCTCCATCTCGGAGGACTTCGACGCGACGCCGGAGGACTTCGGCGAGTACACGCGGTGAGCCGCCTGCTCGTCGACACGCATGCGGTCCTGTGGTGGTTGGCGGACGATCCCGCGCTGTCCTCCGGCGCGCGAGCGGCGATCGCCGACCCGTCCGCCGAGCCGCTCGTGAGCGCGGCGTCGCTGTGGGAGATCGCGGTCAAGCGGTCGCTCGGCAAGCTCCGCGTTCCCGACGACCTCCCGGACGAGATCGCCGCTGCCGGCTTCGGCCGGCTGCCGGTGAGTCCGGAGCACGCGTGGGCGGTGCGCGGGCTGCCCTTCCACCACCGGGATCCGTTCGACCGCCTCCTCGTCGCGCAGGCCCAGGCGGAACGTCTTCCCGTCGTCACGGCGGACGTCCGCTTCGCGCCGTACGGCGTCGAGACGCGGTGGTGACCGCTCAGGCCACGCGCCGCGCCCCCACGTAGTGCGAGCCCCAGTAGCTGTCGCCGATCGCGTGCTCGCGGACGCCGTGCGTGGTCGCCGAGATCACCGTGGTAGCGCTCGTCGCGATCCCGACGTGCGAGGCGCCCGGTCCGTTGGCGTCGAAGAACACGAGGTCGCCGGCCTGGATGGAGGCGCGGTCGACGGCGCTGCCGACGCCGAACTGGTCGAAGCTCGTCCGCGGCAGCGACACGCCGGCCTGGCGCATCGCCCACTGTGTCAGCCCGGAGCAGTCGAAGCCCGTCGGGCCGGTGCCCGCGCTGGCGTACGGGGCGCCGAGCTTGGACTGCGCCGCCGCGACGGCGGCCGCCGCACCCGAGGAGGCGGGCGCCGCGGCGGGCGCCGAGCCGGCGGGTGCGGCGCCGGAGAGCCCGAGCGCGGCGAGCGTCTGCGGCCCGACGACCCCGTCCACCTCGAGCCCCTTCTCGCGCTGGAAGGCGATCACGGCCGCGCGGGTCTGGGGACCGAACACGCCGTCCGCGGGGATGTCGAGCTTCTGCTGCACCAGCGTCGTGGTCGACGCCGGCGGCGCGGGCGCGGTGGACGCGGCCACCCGCGCCGCGCTCGCGCCCGA
>DATMVH010000641.1:0-4604 GCA_035563395.1 Solirubrobacteraceae bacterium | reverse complement strand
GCCGAGGCGGACGCGTTCCTGCGCGAGGCCTGGCGGCTGCGCGCCGCGCGGCGGTGAGCCTGCGCGTCCTCGCCGTGGTGCCCGCGCGCGGCGGCTCGCAGCGCGTGCCGCGGAAGAACCTCGCCGTGCTGGAGGGCCGGACGCTCGTGCGCCGGGCGCTCGACACCGCGCTCGCGGCCGGCTGCTTCGCCACCGTCGCCCTCTCCAGCGAGGATCCCGCGATCCTGGACGAGGCGGCCGGGCTGCCGGAGGTCGCGCGGATCGAGCGGCCGCCGGAGCTCGCGACGGACACCGCGCGCAGCTACGACGTGGTCCGGCACGTCGTCGAGACGCTCGAGCGGCGCGAGCCGCCGTACGAGGCGGTGGCCGTCGTGCAGTGCACGTCGCCGTTCACCGCTCCCGAGGACCTCGCCGGCGCCGTCGCCCACCTCGCCGCGAGCGGCGCGGACTCCGTCGTGTCGGTCGCGCGCGTCGACGCGGCGCTGCACCCGCTCAAGCTCAAGCGGCTCGAGGGCGACCGGCTCCTGCCGTTCCTCGCGGACGACGACATGACGCCCTCGCACGAGCTCCCGCCGCTGTGGCTGCGCAACGGATCCATCTACGTGTCGCGCCGCGAGGTGATCGCGGAGGGGCGGATCGTGGGCGACGACGTGCGCGGCTACGAGATGCCGCCGGAGCGCTCACACGACATCGACACGCCGACGGATCTCGCGTTCGCCGAGTTCCTGCTCCGGCGGGAACGGCGGCTACAGTGAGCGCTCGCATGAGGATCGCAGACCGAACGCTCGGGCCCGGGCACCCGGCGCTCGTCATCGCCGAGATCGGCAACAACCACGACGGCAGCGTGCGGCAGGCCGAGCGCCTGATCGACGCCGCCGCGGAGGCCGGCGCCGACGCCGTCAAGTTCCAGACGCACATCGCGGAAGCGGAGATGCTGCCGTCGACCCCGACGCCGCCGCACTTCGACGAGCCGCGCTTCACCTTCACGCAGCGCATGGAGCTCGACGCGGACGACCACCTGCGCCTCAAGGCGTTCGCCGAGGATCGCGGGCTCGTCTTCTTCTCGTCCCCGTTCTCCGTGGAAGCGGTCGGGCTGCTGGAGGAGGTCGGCGTGCCGGCGTACAAGATCGCCTCCGGCGAGGTGACGAACCCGCCGCTGCTCGAGGCCGTGGCAGCCACGGGCAAGCCCGTGCTGCTGTCCTCGGGCATGTCGTCGGTCGAGGACGTCGAGCTGGCGCTCGCCACGCTGCGCCGCGGCGGCTCGGAGGTCCTGGTCATGCAGTGCACCTCGACCTACCCGTGCCCGCCGGAGCAGGTGAACCTCCGCGCCATGTCCGCGATGGCGGAGCGCTTCCGCAGCCTGGTCGGCCTGTCCGACCACACGCCGGACGTCTACACCTCCATCGCCGCCGTCGCGCTCGGCGCCGCCGCGGTCGAGAAGCACTTCACGCTCAGCCGGCGGCTGTACGGGCCGGACCACCACGCCTCGCTGGAGCCGGAGGACCTGAAGCGCCTGGTCGACGGCGTCCGGCAGGTCGAGGCGGCGATGGGCAGCGGCGAGAAGGAGCGCGACGCCGCACACGACCCGGTGCGCGCCACGTTCGAGAAGAGCGTGGTCACGGCGGCCGGCATCCCGGCCGGCACGGTCATCGAGGACGCGATGCTGACCACCAAGCGCCCCGGCACGGGAATCCCGGCGAGCCGGATCCGCGAGGTCGTCGGGCGCCGCGCGGCGCGGGACCTCGAGTCCAACCGCCTGCTGGAGAGCGCCGATCTTGCCTGAGCGCCGCAAGGTCTGCGTGGTCGTCGCGAGCCGCGCGAACTACGCGCGGATCAAGTCCGTGCTGGCCGCGGTCAAGACGCACCCGGGCCTCGAGCTGCAGGTGATCGCCGGGGCGTCCGCGGTCCTGGAGCGCTTCGGCAACGCCGTGGACGTCATGTCGATGGACGGCTTCGCGCCGAACGCGACGATCCGGCTGATCATCGAGGGCGAGAACCCCGCCACGATGGCGAAGTCGACGGGCCTCGGGCTGCTGGAGCTGCCCACGGTGTTCGAGATGCTCCAGCCGGACATCGTCGTGACGGTGGCGGACCGCTTCGAGACGATCGCGACGGCCATCGCGGCCGCCTACATGAACATCCCGGTCGCCCACACGCAGGGGGGCGAGGTCTCCGGCTCCATCGACGAGAGCGTCCGGCACGCCGTCACGAAGATGGCCCACCTGCACTTCCCGGCGACGGAGCTGAGCGCCCGCCGGGTGCTCGCCATGGGCGAGGACCCGTCCATGGTGTTCACCGTCGGCTGCCCGTCGATCGACCTCGTCGCGCAGACCGACCTGGGCCTGCGCCCGGACGCGCTCAACCAACTGGGCGGCGTCGGCTCGCGCATCGACCCCGCGCGGCCGTTCGTGCTGATGATGCAGCACCCGGTCACCACGGAGTTCGGCGCGGGGCTGGACCAGGTCAACGCCACCATCGACGCCGTCGCGTCGCTGGGGATGCAGGCGCTCGTGTTCTGGCCGAACGTGGACGCCGGCTCCGAGCAGGTGGCCAAGGGCCTGCGGCAGTTCCGCGAGACGGGGGAGGCGCACGGCTTCCACTTCTTCCGGAACCTGCCGCCGGAGGTCTTCGTCAGGCTCATGGCGCACTGCGCGTGCATGGTCGGGAACTCGTCCGCCGCGCTCCGCGAGGGCGCCTTCCTCGGCACCCCGGCGGTCACCATCGGCTCGCGCCAGGCGGATCGCGAGACCGGGGCGAACGTGGTGCGCGTCGGGCACGACCGCGACGAGATCGCCGACGCGATCCGCGAGCAGATCGCCCACGGGCCGTACGAGAGCGACCACCTGTTCGGCGACGGGACGGCCGGCGCGAAGATCGCCGACGTCCTCGCCCGCGTGCACCCGCCGGTGCAGAAGCGGCTGCACTACGACACCGCGGCGCTCGAGGCGACCCCGCTCGCATGACGCGCCTGCCGCTCCGCCGCCGCGAAGGCGTGCCGGGGGCGGACCCGGACGTGGCCACGGCGTCCGCGGTCGCCGCCGCGGCCGCCCAGGACGTCGCGCAGCAGGCGCGGGCCGACGCCGTGCTCGGCGCGCCGCCGGCGCCGCTGAGGCTCGTGTTCGTCATGAGCACCGTGACGGGCTATTTCCGCTTCGTCGAGCCCCCGATCCGGCTGCTGCTGGAGCGCGGCCATCACGTCCACGTCGTCTTCGAGCGGCACCGGGCCGAGGAGGCCCGCTGGCTCGAGTCGATCCACGAGGAGCATCCGCGCTTCACGTGGTCGCGCGCGGGGTTCCTCAAGCTCGACCCGTGGTACGAGTTCGCGCACGACGTCGTCGCCGCGCGCGACTACGTGCACGTGCTGCGGCCCCGCTTCGCCAACGCGCCCAGCCTCATCGGGCGGGCAAGGAAGCGCGCGCCCAAGCCGATCCACAAGATCCTCTGGTTCCCGCCGGCGCGCAGCGCGCCGGTGCTGGCGGCGTTCGACTTCCTGCTCCGGACCGTGGAGGAGGCGCTGCCGCCGGCCGCGGGCCTTTCGAGGTTCGTCGCCGAGCAGCGGCCCGACGTGCTGCTCCTGGCGCCGCACCTGATGCCGGGGGCGCGGAGCGACCAGTACATCGAGGCGGCCGATCAGCTCGGTGTGCCGAGCGCCATCTGCGTGGCCAGCTGGGACAACCTGTCGAGCAAGCAGCTCATCCGCCGCATCCCCGACGTCGTCCTGGTGTGGAACGAGACGCAGCGCCGGGAGGCCGTTCAGCTGCACGACATCCCCGCCGACAAGGTCGTGGTGACGGGCGCCCAGTGCTACGACCACTGGTTCTCGTGGACCGCGAGCCCGCGCGAGGACTTCTGCCGCCGCGCCGGCCTCGACCCGGACCGCCCGTACGTGCTGTACGTCGCCGGCGCGCTGTTCCCGGCGGAGATCACCGAGAGCGAGTTCGTGCTGCGCTGGATCGAGCGGCTGCGCTCCTCGGCGGACCCGGCGCTCCGCGAGGCGGGCGTCCTCGTCCGCCCGCACCCGAACCGCACCGCGGAATGGCACGACGTCGACCTGGCCGCGCTCCCGCACGTGTCGCTCTTTCCCGGCGGCCCCGGGCGGATGCCGATCGCGCGCGACGCGCGGCAGGACTACTACGACTCGCTCTACCACAGCGCGGCCGTGTTCGGCGTGAACACGAGCGCGATGATCGAGGCCGGCATCGTCGGCCGCCCCGTCCACACGCTCATGGTCCCGGAGTTCTCGGGCTCGCAGGACGGCACGCTCCACTTCCAGTACCTCACGGAGGCGGGCGGCGGCCTGCTCCGGGTCGCTCACTCCTTCGAGGAGCACCTCGCCCAGCTCGGCGAGGCGGTGCGTCGCGACGGCGACGGGTTCGGCCGCACGGAGTTCCTCGAGGCGTTCGTGCGGCCCTACGGGCTCGGCGTCCCGGCCACGCCGCTGTTCGTGGCCGCCGTCGAGCGGCTCGGGCAGCGCAAGCGCAAGGTGCCGCGGCGCGACCGGCGGCTGTGGCTGCGCCCGCTGCGGACGGCGCTGCTCCGCTATCTCCGCGCGCGCCGCTGGGACCGCGAGCACGCCTTCGCCCGGGAGCGGGCGGAGGTCGATG
>DATMVH010000640.1:0-10339 GCA_035563395.1 Solirubrobacteraceae bacterium | reverse complement strand
CGTCCGCGCGCGGGCGGTCGTCCACGACGACGATCCGCCCCGGCCCGGCGCCCAGCGCGCCCAGGAGCGTTTGGAGGCTCGGACGTCCCGCGCTGGGGATGACGACGTCGTAGGTCACGCGGCGACCGGCTCGGTGGCGCGCTCCGGGACGCGCGCGACGCCGGCGCGGCGGACCAGGAAGGGGCCGATCGCGAGCACGTCGACGGGCGCGGACCCGAAGCACTCCAGCGCGTCCCGCGGGTCGTCGACCATCGGGCGCCCGGCGGTGTTGAGGCTGGTGTTGACGACGACGGGCACGCCCGTGCGGGCCTCGAACCGCTCGAGCATGCGCGCCACGAGCGGTTCCCGCTCGCGGTCGACGGTCTGGATCCGGGCGGTGCAGTCCACGTGCACCACGGCGGGGATGCGCTCCGCCCAGCCGGGGCGGAGGCCGTGCGTGAAGAGCATGAAGGGGCTGGGAATCGGGCCGCCGTCGAAGATCTCCGGGGCGCGCGTGGCGAGCACCATCGGCGCGACGGGGCGGAACTGCTCCCGCCCCTTGATGTCGTTGAGCTTCTCGAGATTGCCCGGGTGGCGCGGGTCCGCCAGCAGCGAGCGGTGGCCGAGGGCGCGCGGGCCGTACTCCGAGCGGCCCTGGAACCACGCCACGACCTGGTTGGCGGCGAGCGCCTCGGCCACGGCGTCGGCCACGTCGTCCGGGCGCTCGAACGCGACGCCCGCGGTCTGCAGGCGCGCGGCGAGCGCCGCGTCGTCCCAGCCGCGGCCGAGCGCCGCCGTCGTCATCGGCTGCACCGCGTCCCCGAGCGCGTGCGCGACGTGCATGGCCGCCCCGAGCGCCGTCCCCGCGTCGCCCGCCGCGGGCTGGACCCAGATGCGCTCGAACGGTCCCTCGCGCCAGAGCCGCGAGTTCGCCACGCAGTTCAGGGCCACGCCGCCCGCCATGACGAGGTCGCGGTCACCGGTGCGCGCGTGCAGCCAGCGGGCGAGGTCGAGCAGGACCTCCTCGAGCCGGCGCTGCACCGTGCAGGCGAGGTCCGCGTGCTCGGCGGTGAACTCCCCGCCGGGCGCCAGCGGCGGCGCGAAGCGCGCGAGGTCCACGTCCTCCACGACGAAGCCGCCGCGGCCGTCGGCGCGCACGAGCTCGCGGAAGCCGTCGAGGTACGACGGCGACCCGTAGGAGGCCATCGCCATGACCTTGTACTCGTCGGAGGAGCGGCGGAAGCCGAGGTGCGCCGTCAGTTCCTCGTAGAGCAGGCCGAGCGAGTGCGGCAGCTGCTGGGCGGCGAGGATCTCCAAGTCGCCGCCGGCGGAGCGGCCCGCGAGGTGCGAGGCCCGCTCGCCGCGGCCGTCGAGGACGAGGACGCTGCACGGGTCGAAGCCCGAGGCGAACGTCGCCGACGCGGCATGAGCGACGTGGTGGGGCACCCAGCGGACCCGCTCGGGGTCGAGGCCGGGAAGCGCGGTGCGCAGGAACAGGGGCGCCCGGCGCGCGTACAGCGTCCGGAGGCCCTCCCACTCCGCCGCGGTGATGTCGCCGTTCGGCTGGAACGCGAGGTCGGGGTCGTACGAGTAGGCGACGGCGTCGAGGTCCTCGGGCGCGACGCCGGCGTGCTCCAGGCACCACGCCATGGATTCCTCGGGCAGCTCCCACGTCGAGAAGGCCACCGGCGTCTTGCCGTGCTTGCGCCGCGAGAAGCGCTCCTCCTCGGCGGCGGCCACGACCGCGCCGTCGATCACCAGCGCGGCCGCGGGGTCGTGGAAGACCGCGTTCAGTCCCAGAACGATCATCGGCCCGGCAGTCTCCGCGAGCGCGCCGACGGAAAACATTGCTTGTCACTTCTGAAACCGAACTCGTCCCGGCGGCGCCTTCCGGCGCTCGACCCGCTCAGCCGGCGTGCTCGGCGACCGTCCGCAGGCGTTCCAGCGCGCGCCGGATCAGCCGCGAGACGTGCATCTGCGAGACGCCCACGCGCTCGGCGATCTCGGCCTGCGTGAGGTCCTCGACGAAGCGCAGGTGCAGGACGATCCGGTCGCGCGCGGGCAGCGCCGCGAGCGTCGGGGCGATCGCGGCCCCGTACTCCACGAGCTCGAAGCGGTCGTCCTCGACGCCGATCGACTCGGCGTAGGTCTCCCCGTCGCCCTGGTCGCCGAAGCGATAGGACTCGAGCGACACCGCGTCGTACGCCGACGCGGCCTCCATCGCCTCCAGCACCTGCTCCGTCGACAGGGAGAGCGTCTCGGAGACCTCGGCGGCCGACGGCGAGCGCCCGAGCCGGCGCGAGAGCTCCTTGACCGCGTTGTCGACCTGCATCACGCGCTCCTGCATCCCGCGCGGCACGTGGACGGCCCAGCCGTTGTCGCGGAAGTAGCGCTTGAGCTCGCCGAGCATCGTCGGCACCGCGTAGGAGGAGAAGGCCGTCTCGCGCGCGGGGTCGAAGCGGTCGATGGCCTTGATGAGTCCGAGCGTCGCGACCTGCACGAGGTCGTCCAGCGGCTCGTCCGAGCGCCGGTAGCGGCGCGCCATCCTGCGGGCGAGCGGCAGCAGCCGCTCCACGAGCTCCTCGCGGGCGAGCTGGTCGCCGTAGCGGTGATAGCGCAGCAGCAGCCGCCGGTCCTCCCGAGCGCGCGCGGGACCGTCCTCGGTGCCGAGGCGGTCGGACCGGCCGATGGGGGGCCGCTCGTCGGTGGCGTCCGGAGACGGCAAGTGGCCTGCATCTTTAGCAGCCGGACCTGCGAGCGACCTACCCGCTCGTGTCAGTCTCATCCGTTACCGAACGGCGTGCCCTCCGGATCGGCGGCCCCGGGGGGCCGTCACGCGGCGGCGCCGGCGCTCCTGCGCTGGCCTTCGTGCGTGCCCTCCGCAAACTCCTCGACGAGCTTGGCGCAGAAGGCGGGGAGGTCGTCGGGGTTGCGCGAGGACACGAGCCCCTGATCGACGTGCACCTCCTCGTCGACCCAGGTGCCGCCGGCGTTGCGGATGTCCGTCTGCAGCGACGGCCACGACGTGATCGTCCGCCCGCGCAGGACGTCGGCCTCGACGAGCGTCCACGGGCCGTGGCAGATGGCGGCCACCGGCTTCCCGGCGTCGAAGAACGCGCGCACGAAGGCCACCGCCTGCTCGTTCATCCGCAGGAAGTCGGGATTCGCGACGCCGCCGGGCAGCACGAGGCCGTCGTAGGCGGACGCGTCGGCGTCGGCGACCGCGTGGTCGACGGCGAAGGTGTCGCCCTTGTCGAGGTGGTTGAAGGCCTGCACCTGGCCCTCCTCGAGCGAGATGAGCGCCGGCCGGCCGCCGGCCTCCTCGACCGCCTTCCACGGCTCCGTGAGCTCCACCTGCTCGACGCCCTCCGTCGCCAGGAACGCGATCGTCTTGCCGTCCAGCTCGCCCCCCATGGTCTCTCCCTTTCGTCGCTTACGTCACGCAAGCGTCTCCCCGGGGCGCGCCGCCGAAACCCGCCGTCCCGGGACCACCGTTTGGTCGCGGACGGGCAGGGGTAGCCGACCGCCATGGAGTACCTGATCCCGCTGGTGCTGGTGCTCGTCCTCGTCGGCGGCTTCGTCGCGTTCCTGGTGCTGAACGCGACCCGTCGCGGGCAGAGCGCGACGCGCGCGGACGAGCCCGACCAGGCGCCGCCCGGCGTGGGCCGGGACGACACGCCGCTCGGCGACACCGCGGAGCACGCCGGCCGGCAGACGGACGAGGGCCGTACCGTGGCCGGCCAGGACGCCGACGAGGCCGGCGGGACGGGCCAGCCCGTCCACTCCGGCTACGAGGGCACGAGCGCCGCCGGCCACGACACCGGCCGCGAGAGCGCCCACGTGCGCCGCTCCGGCGAGGGCGAGGGCACGGAGCACGTCGACTTCCCCGACGTCGAGCCTCCGCGCGCCCGCGAGCAGGCGTCGGAGCGGCCGGGAGCGCGGTCCGCCGCCGAAGGCGAGGGCGACGGGGAGCCGGCGGGCGACGAGCGGCGCGCCGGCGAGGAGCCGCAGGGCGAGGACGCCGACCGCGTCCGCCCCGCCTCCGAGCGCCTGGCCGACCGCGGGTTCTGAGCCGTGATCTGACATCCCTCCGGCTTCGGCTGGTTAGAGCCGGCCCCAGCGGGGAATCCACGTGGTGTCGCCTCCGGCCCGAGACGGAACCTTCCAACTCACACCGGCGTGCCGACAACCCTCCTCCTCATGCGACCGGGGCGCCAGCAGGCGTCCCGGTCTCGTTAAGGGACGCGTCGGCGCGGGTAGCGGCGCCGTATGACGGAAACGCCGACCCCCGTGCCGCCCGGGCCGGGCCCGGATCCGCGGCCGCCGAGCCCGACGCCGGACCCGTCGCCGCTGCCGCCCGACCCCAACCCGCGCCCCATCTGACCCCCGCGATGGAGCCGGTCTCCGAGACGCCGACCGAAGCCGTCGACTACGCGCTCCTGTCCGTGGCCTACGGCGGCGCGCTGGCCTTGCTCGCGCGCCGCGCGCGCGACGGCCAGGCGATCCCGCCGGGCGAGCTCGTGCCGCTGTCCGCGGCGACGTTCGCGCTCTCCAAGCTGGTCGTCCACGAGAAGGTGGAGACGTGGGTGCGACGGCCGTTCGTCGACGAGCGCCCGGACGGCAAGCGCCCGAAGGGCCGCCGCCTGCGCTACGCCGTCGGGGAGCTGCTGAGCTGCACGCGCTGCCTCGGCGCCTGGAGCGCGCTCGGGCTCGTGGGCCTGCGGTCGCTCCACCCGGAGGCGGCCCGGACCGTCACCGCGGTCCTCGCGGTGTCGGCGGCCAACGACTTCCTCCACTCGGGCTTCGCGCTGCTGTGCCGGCGCGCGAACGTCGAGGAGCGCCGCGCGGAGCAGGCGGCCGCGGCGCCACCCGTCACCGGCCCCCGGCGGGTGGCGTGAGGCCATGCGGCCACCGCGCGGGCGGCGCGGCCATGGGCGTGCCGACAGCCCCGTCCCGCCGCGTTAGCCCGCCGGAGGGCTTGGGTACAGCAACGATCAAGCACATGGCAGGTGACGCGTCCTCACATCACTCGCGCCGTGGGGGCGGACACACCGACTCGTGCCGGAGCACGTTCGCGGGAGGCGCGCACGGCCGCGCCGCGCGCCCCGCTCCGGCAGTCGAGTCGGACATCCGCCTCACGCTGGCCGCGCGCCCGGAGAACATCGCCGTCGTCCGCCACGTGGTCGCCGCGCTCGCCGACGCGCTGGCGCTTCCCGGCGCCGTGGTCGACGACATGCGCCTCGCGGTTACGGAGGCGTGCACGAACGTCGTCCGGCACGCCTACGGGGAGCGCGTCGGATCGATCGACGTCGCCGTGCGCCCCGAGCGCGAGACGCTCGAGATCGTGGTCGCAGACGCCGGGCGCGGGATGGGACCGAGCCCCGACACGGAAGGTCCCGGCCTCGGCCTGCCGCTGATCAAGGCGCTCGCCGACTCGTTCGCCATCGACGACAAGCCCGCGACGGGCAGCCGCCTGATCATGTCCTTCCGGCGCGACCGGACCGTGCCGGCACAGAGGATCGCGTGATCTTGGCCGACGAGTCGACGCGGGTCTCGATCGCCGCCGGCCCGCTCGTCGGCCCGGTCCTCCGCCGCGTGGTGGGCATGCTCGCGGCGCGCGCCGACCTGCCGCTCGACCGGCTCGACGACGCCGTGCTGGTCGCGGACCTCGTCGCCGCGCGGGCGCAGGACCACGTCGCGCAGGAGACCGTCGACGTCTTGCTGCAGTCGGGCGAGCGCTCGATCGACCTGCGTGTCGGCCCGCTCCGCGCGGGCGGTGGTCGCGCGCTCGTGGTGGACGCGGCCGTTCCCGGCGTGGGGAACGTGATCGAGCAGCTCTCGGACGTAGTCGCCGTCGAGGCCGACGGCGACTACGAGTACCTGAACGTTCGGCTGGCCTACGGCGGCACGGATTAGAACCGGTCGTCCACGGGGACGTTGATGGTCACATGGCCATCGAATTCTCCATCGAGGACCGTCGCATCGACCCGGCCACCCACGTGGTGTCGGTGTCGGGCGAGGTCGACCTGTTCACCGCCTCGGAGTTCAAGCAACGGGTGATGGCGCCGATCGCGGCGGGCACCGAGTTCGTCGTCGTCGACCTCACGCGGACGGACTTCATCGACTCCTCGAGCCTCGGCGTGCTGATCGGCGCCCACCGGCGCCTCAAGGCGCGCGGCGGGCGCCTCGTCGTCGCCTGCGCGACCGAGTCGATCGTCAAGACGTTCCGGATCACCGGCCTCGACGGGGTCTTCACCCTCGTCGCGTCCGTCGAGGAGGCGCTCGCGGGCCGGACCCTCGAAGCCGCCTGACCGGCCGCTCCGCCCGGCGCCGCCCATGCCCGGCGGCGCGCGGAGCACGCCCCCGACGGCAGGCGTTCCGGGCCGCACGGCCGGGTAGTCGGGGGACAGCATCCCAGCTCCCACCCCCGAAGGAGGCGCGAATGAGCAGGGCCCTCACCTTCCTGGCGGGCGCCGCGGCGGGCGCCGCGGCGGCCTACTTCCTCGATCCGCAGGGCGGCGCACGGCGCCGGAGCGAGACCCGCGACAAGATCCCCGAGTCCGTCAAGACGAACGTGTCCTCCGCCGCCTCGCAGGCGACGGCGCAGGCGGGCAAGGTCGCCGGCAGGGCCCAGTCCGCCGTCAAGCACGCCGTGCCGGGCACCGGGCCCGACTACGACGACGTGACGCTCGCCCGCAAGGTCGAGTCGGAGATCTTCCGCCCGGCCGACGCGCCCAAGGGCCAGGTGAGCGTGAACGCGGAGAACGGCGTGGTCTTCCTGCGCGGGGAGCTCTCCGATCCCAGCTGGATCGAGCGGCTCGGCTCCGAGGCCGAGCGCGTCGACGGCGTCAAGGAGGTCCGCAACCTGCTGCATGCCGCCGGCACGCCGGCGCCCGCCCCGCCGGCGAGCACCTGAGCCGGCCGGTCCGTCAGTCCCGTGCGCCCGGGTGTCCGTCCCCGGGCCACGGCGCCAGCACGAGGAGGAGCCGCGCGTCGCCGGCCGCGCGGACCTCGTGCCGCTCGTGCGGGTCGAAGACCGCGAGGAACCCCGGCCCGCCGCGCACCGTCCCCGAGCCGGCCTCCACCTCGACCTCGCCGTCGATCACGACGAGGTGCGCGCGCTCGTGGACCTCGTGGTCCTGCAGGGCCTCGCCCGCGGGCAGGTGGATCGCGATGCTGCGCGCCTCGCCGCGCGTCGAGTGGAGGATCTGCGGGTGGTGCGGCGCGACGCTGAGGGTCTGCAGGTCCCAGTGCTCCATGGCCCGCGCGTACCCCGGCGCGAGCGGCCGCAATCGGCGCTGCCGCGCGGCGTCAGTCGGCGGCGTCGGCGGCCTCGCGCAGGCGGGCGACCGACTGGCGGATGAGCCGGGAGACGTGCATCTGGGAGACGCCGACGCGCTCGCCGATCTCCGACTGCGTGAGGTCCTCCTCGAAGCGCAGCCGCAGCACCTCGCGCTCGCGGTCCGACAGAACGCGCATCAGGCGCTCGACGGTCGCGGCGTCCTCGGCGATCCGGAAGCCGGGGTCCTCCGCCCCGACGGCCTCGGCGTAGGACTCGCTGTCCTCCTCGTCCTCCGTGCGCGGGCGGTCGAGCGAGACGGCGCGGTAGGCGGCCGACGCCTCACGCGCCTCGAGCACCTGCTCCAGCGTGCTGCCCGTCCGCTCGGCCAGCTCCGCCGGCGTCGGGGCGCGGCCGAGCTCGCGTGACATGTCCTCGGCGACCCGGTCCACCTTGACCGCGAGCTCCTGCAGGTCGCGCGGCACGCGCACGGACCAGCCCTTGTCGCGGAAGTGGCGCTTGAGCTCGCCGAGGATCGTGGGCACCGCGAAGGACGAGAAGGCGGTCTCGCGCGCCGGGTCGAAGCGGTCGATCGCCTTGAGGAGGCCGAGCGAGGCGACCTGCACGAGGTCGTCGAGCTGCTCGCCGCCGCGCTGGTAGCGCCGGGCGAGCTGCCGCGCGAGCGGCAGGAAGCGCGTCACGAGCGCCTCGCGCGCCGTCGCGTCGCCCTGGCGGTGGTAGCGCTCGAGCAGGCGCCGGTCCTCCTGCGCACGCGCCGCCCGGTCCTCACCCGGCGGATATCCTGGTCCGCCCGCGGCCGATCGCGGCGCCTCCTTGTCGATGTCCTCTTGCCGCAATCCGATCACGCGAACGCCTCAGGTTCGACGCGCCGGGAAGCAGGGGCGCAAGACGTGGCGCGGCGGGTCGCTGGGCCGGGCCGTGGTCGAGTCTATCGCGGAGCGGCGATGACCTCGCACCCCGGAGCCGCGCTGGAGCGGCATCTCCGCGTCCTCGTCGCCGACGAGGACCGCGACGCCCTCCGCACGCTCGGCGACGTGCTGACGCGCCTCGGACACGAGGTGACGCCGTACGCCGTCTCCGTCCGGGAGGCCGCGCAGCTGATCTCCACGGAGGACCCGGACCTCGCCATCGTCGTCGTGCACGAGGACGACGAGCACGCGCTCGCGCTGATCGGGGAGGCGGTCGAGTACGCCTCGGGGCCCGTGATCGCGCAGTGCCGCAACGGCAACATCGAGTTCGTCGCCCGGGCGGCGGAGCGCGGGATCGCCGCCTGGATCGAGTCCAACGACCCGGAAGTCGTGCAGGGCGCGATGGAGGTCGCGCTGCGCCGCCACGAGGAGGCGGCGAAGCTGCAGGAGAAGGTGGCGCAGCTCGAGACCGCGCTCGAGCGCCGGACCGTCATCGAGCGCTCGAAGGGCATCCTCATGGAGCGCCACGGGCTGGACGAGCACAGCGCGTTCGAGCTCCTGCGCGATCACGCCCGGGCGCAGCGGCGCCGGGTCGTCGACGTCGCCGCCGCGGTCGCCGGGGGTCACGCCCTGCTGCCGCCGCGCCACTGACCGGGCGGCGCGTTAACCCCGACCGCGCCGTGGGAACACTCGCGGCAGGGCGCGCGACCGTCCTTCCTGCCATCCCTCCGGGAGTCCCCTCGATGATCGGCATCCTCATCGCCGTGCTGCTCGCGGCCGCGGCCTACGTGCTCTGCCTCGCGGTCGGGCTTCCCTCCATCGTCGGGCTCGTCGCCGCGATCCTCGTGCTGATCGCCGGCATCCCGAGTGGCCGCTACGGCAACCGCGGGAGCGGGCGGAGCGGGACGTGAGCCGGGCAAACGGGCCCGTGCGCGCCGGCGACCGCCGCCGCGGTCCCGCGATCGCGCCGGGCGACTTCAAGGCCGCGTTCAAGCGCTTCCGGAAGGACCAGATGACCGACGACGCGGCGGGGCTGACGTACTACTCGCTGCTGTCGCTGTTCCCGGCGCTGCTGTTCGCCGTCGCCGTCCTCGGCTTCTTCGGCCAGCAGGGCCTCATCGAGGAGGCGGCGGAGTACCTGCGCGACGCCGGCGCGCCCGCGTCCACCGTCGACTCCGTGACGAAGGCGCTCGACTCCGCGCAGTCGCAGCGCGGCACCGCCCTCACCGCGCTCGTCATCGGCCTCGCGCTGTCGCTCAACGGCGCCTCCGGCGCGTTCGGGGCGGCCGGACGCGCGCTCAACGAGGTCTGGCGCGTCGAGGAGGGGCGCGGTTTCGTGCGCCGCAAGCTCAACGACCTCGCCTGGACGCTCGTGGTGCTCCTGCTCGTGAACGTCACCTTCGTGCTGATTTTCCTGGGCGGCGGCCTCGCCACGGACGTGCTCGGCACGATCGGGCTCGGGGAGACCGCGGCGTCGGTCTGGCGCATCGCCCGCTGGCCCGCCGCGCTCCTGACGGCGATGACGGTCTACGCGGTCGTCTACTACGCGGCGCCCAACGTCGAGATCCGGAAGTTCCAGTGGATCACCCCGGGCGCGGTCTTCGGCGTCGTCACGTGGATCCTCGCCTCGGCGGCGTTCTTCCTCTACGTCTCGAACTTCTCCTCCTACTCCGCCACCTACGGCGCCTTCGCCGCGGCCGTGATCCTGCTGGTGTGGCTGTGGCTGACGAACGTCGTGCTGCTCTTCGGCGCCGAGCTCAACGCGGCGATCGACCTGCGGCGCGCGCCCGAGCTGCCGGAGGGCTACGACGGGCCCCCGCTGCCCGCGAAGGCCCCGGCCGAGTCCGCGTAGGGCCGCAGCGTCACGGCCTGCGGCCACGAGCACAGCGACGCGCGGCCCGGGCAGTCGCCGCACAGCTCGCGGTGCGGCCGGTCGGTGACCGGCCAGCGCTCGGCGAGCACTCCGGCGGCGAGCTCGAGCAGCGCGGACGCGAGCGCCGGCGCGTCCGCCGGGGTGAAGACGGCGCACGCCGGCTCGTCCGGCCGCTCGAGGAAGCAGTGCGCGACCTCGACGCGCGGCGCGCCGTCGCGCAGGGCGGCGAGGGCGTACACCGCGCGCTGGGTGCCGTAGTCCCGCTCCGCGACGGGCGCC
>DATMVH010000639.1:0-5979 GCA_035563395.1 Solirubrobacteraceae bacterium | reverse complement strand
GAATGGCGTACGCGGGCCTGACGATCCGCGGCCAGCGCACGCGCTGGGCCTCCTGCTCGTCGGAGGGCCGGATGTCGTTCAACTGGCGCCTCCTGCTCGCGCCCGAGCCCGTGCTCGACTACGTGGTGGAGCACGAGGTCTGTCACCTCGAGGTCATGGACCACTCCGTGCACTTCTGGCGCCTGCTCGAGTCGCGCGTCCCCGACTGGCGCGCCCACGCGGCCTGGCTGCGCCGCTACGGGCCGGCGCTCGAGCGCTTCTACCGCCGTGCGGCGCGGGCCGAGATCGCGCCGCGCCTCGACGCCGCCGTGGCCCGCGCCGGGACGGCGTACAGCGGGCTCACCATCCGAGGGCAGCGCACGCGCTGGGCGTCGTGCTCGTCGGAGGGCCGGATGTCGTTCAACTGGCGCCTCCTGCTCGCCCCGGAGCCCGTGCTCGACTACGTCGTCGAGCACGAGGTCTGCCACCTCGAGGTGATGGACCACTCCCCGCGCTTCTGGTCGCTGCTCGAGTCGCGCGCGCCCGACTGGCGCGAGCACGCGGCGTGGCTGCGGCGCTACGGGTCGGCGCTGCGGCTGCCCGACACGGTGCGCCGCAGCGCCGCGTAGGGCGTCTCGCCCGCCTCCTGGGCGATCACCCGGCGCGCGATGCGGCCGATCCAGGCCTCGGCGGCGCCGTCCCCGCGGACGTCCACGCCGGCGCGCACGCGCGGCCCGCGCAGCTCGACGCGGCCCGCCACCTGCTGCTGGGGCGTGAAGGTGCGCACCCGCAGTTCGACGGTCTCGCGGCCCGGTCCCGCCGCGACGGCGCGCGCGGAGCGCTCGACGAGGTCGAGCGCCGCGTCCAGCCCTTCGGCGCGGTGCCGCGTCACCCGCGGCCCGTCGCGCACGATCACCTGCCAGCGGCGCGCCACGGGCGCATGGTGTCAGGCGGCCGCGGGCTCCCGCACGAAGCGCCGCTCGATCTCCTCGGGCGGCATCGGGGCGGCGAGCAGGAAGCCCTGCGCGAGCGCGCAGCCATGCTCGGCGAGGAACTCGCGCTGCGCCTCCGTCTCCACGCCCTCGGCGACCGCGGGGCGGCCGAGCGCGCGGGCGAGGTCGAGGATCGCGGTGACGATCGCCGCCGCCTCGCGGCTCTCGGGCACGGCGCGCAGGAAGGCACGGTCGAGCTTCAGCGTCCCCACCGGCATGTCGCGCAGCCGCGACAGCGACGAGTAGCCCGCGCCGAAGTCGTCGAGCGCGAGCTCGAGGCCGAGCGCGTGCAGGCCGAGGAGCATCGGCGCTGCGTGGTCGTAGTCCTGCAGCGTCGCGGACTCGGTCAGCTCGACGGTGAGTCGCGCCGGATCGGCACCGGAGGCGCGCAGGTGCCCGGCCACCCGGTCCACGAAGTCGATCCGCCGCAGCTGGCGCGGCGAGACGTTGAAGGAGATCTGCGGCGCGAAGCCGCGGCTCGCCCACTCGACCTGCTGCGCGCACACGGCGGCGACGACCCAGTCGCCGATCGACTCGATGAGCCCGGTCTCCTCGGCCACGGGAATGAACTCGCCGGGAGGGACGAGCGCACCGCGCTCGGGATCGTGCCAGTGCAGGAGCGCCTCGACGCCGGCGACGGCGCCGGAGTCGACCTCGAAGATCGGCTGGTAGTGCAGGCGGAACTCGCCCGCGGCGAGCGCGCGCCGGAGCCGCGCGGCGGTCGACAGCCGCGCCAGCGGGTCGGGGCCGATCGGGCGGTACGTCGCCCAGCCGCCGCGCACGGAGCGCTTGGCCCGCTGCATGGCGGAGTCCGCGTGGCCGAGGAGCACCTCCGGCTGCGCGCCGTCGGCCGGCGCGCAGGCGATGCCGGTCGACGCCGAGAGCTGGAGCTCCACGCCCCCGAGCTCGAACGGCTCCGCGAGCGCGGCGACGAGCTGCGCCGCGACGCGCTCGGCGACGTGCAGCGGGTCCTCGTGGAGGTCGGCGAGCAGCAGGAGGAACTCGTCGCCCGCCGTGCGCGCCAGCACGTCGGTCGTGCGCACGGACTGCTGGAGCCGCATCGCCAGCCGGTTCAGCAGCTCGTCGCCGGCGGCGTGGCCGAGCGAGTCGTTCACGAGCTTGAACGCGTCGAGCCCGAGGTGCAGGAGGGCGACGCCGGCGCCCGTGCGGCGCGAGCGCGCGAGGGCGAGCTTCAGGTGCTCCTCGAGCAGCGAGCGGTTCGGCAGTCCGGTGAGCTGGTCGTGGTAGGCGAGGTAGGTGATCTGCTGCTCGGCCTGGCGGCGCTCCGTGACGTCCTCGCCGGACGAGAGCGCGCCGGCCACGGCGCCGTCGCCGTCGCGCAGGATCACGCTGTGCCAGGCGACGAGCCGCGTGCCGCCGCCCGGCTGCACGATCGTGGACTCGTTGTGGTCGACCTCCTCGAGGTCGCCGCGCATGAACCGCTCGAACCCGGCGCGGGCCGCGGCGCGCTCGTGCTCGGGCAGGGTGAGGTCGAACCAGTCGCGCCCGAGCAGCTCGGACTCGCGGCGGCCGGTGACGCTGCAGCCCTTGCGGTTGACGAGCAGGACGCGGCCGTCGCGGTCGAGCACCACGATCACCGTGCCGGCCACGTCGAGGTAGCGCTGCGCGCGGTCGCGCTCGGCCCGGAGCATCGCCTCGACCCGGCGGCTCTCGTCGTCCTGCAGCCGGCGCCGCTCGAGGTACTGCGCGAGCTGGCCGCCGACGGTGGCGAACATGGCGGTGACCTGGGCGTCGGGCTCCGGGATCCACGGGGCGAAGAACTCGATCACGCCGGCGCAGTCGTCGCCCAGCGCGATCGGGAAGGCGACGGCCGACCCGAGGCCGGCGGCGACTGCGGCGGCGGCGCGCGGGACGTTGCCGTCCCCGGCGACGTCGGGCACCCACGCGGGCCGCCGGAAGGCCCCCACGCGGCCGGTGAGCCCGCGGCCCGCGGCCATCGTCTCGCCCCGCGAGGCGGCGGCGAAGGCCTCGACGTCCGCGCCGGCGTCCTCGGCCTGCCACGTCACGGCGCAGCGGAGGGTGGCCGTCTGGCGGTCCGCGCGCCACACCGCGCCGTAGGACCAGCCGAGCGTCGTGCCGAGGGTCGCGAGCACGCGGGCGCAGAGCTCGTCCGGCTCGGGGTCCGCGGCCACGTGGTCGGTCACGGCCTGCTGGGCGAGCAGCAGGCGGTGGGCGTCGTCGCGGTCCGGCCGCGCGGCGTGCGCCGCCGCGAGCTGCTCCGCCAGGACGGCGGGCAGCGCGGCCGGGTCGGGTGCGAGCGCCATGTCGGGGCCAAACCCGCGGATCACGGCGGAGAGGTCGTCGGGGCGCGCGTGCGCCACCACGGCGATGAAGGGGAGGTGCGGGTCGGCGAGGCGGACCAGCGCCCGCGCCTTGCGCGCCGGCACGGGGGCGGGGCCGTCGCCGGAGTAGAGGACCGCGTCCCAGCCGCGGCGCAGGAGCGCCGCCGACAGCGCGTCGAGGCCGGCGACCGCCTCCGCATGGACGGACCGGCCCTCGGCTTCGAGGACGCGCAGGATCTCGCCGCGGCGGGCGGCGGCGACGTCGGCGAGGAGGATCCGCAGCGATGGCACCACTTCCCCCTCATCGGCCGCGCACGCCGGTGCTTGACCGCCCGCTCGGAACCCGTGCGCGCGCGGACCGCGGCGCCCGGGGCGCCGCGGCCGGCCGTCGGACCGGGTGCCTACCGCTCGGAGGCGGGCACGTAGTCGCGCAGGCGGTCGCCCGTGTAGATCTGGCGCGGGCGCGCGATCTTCTGCTCGGAGTCCTCGATCATCTCGAGCCACTGGGCGATCCAGCCGCTCGTGCGCGGGATCGCGAAGAGGACCGGGAACATCTCGACCGGCATCCCCAGCGCCTCGTAGATCAGCCCCGAGTAGAAGTCCACGTTGGGGTAGAGCTTGCGCTTGACGAAGTACTCGTCCTCGAGCGCGTGCTTCTCGAGCTCGAGCGCGATGTCGAGCAGGGGGTTGGTGCCCGTGACCTCGAAGACGTCGTCCGCGGCGGTCTTGATGATCTTCGCCCGCGGGTCGTAGTTCTTGTAGACGCGGTGGCCGAAGCCCATCAGCCGCTCGTCGCCCTGCTTCACGCCCTTGATGAAGTCGGCGATGTTGTCCTTCGTGCCGATCCGCCGCAGCATCCGCAGCACGGCCTCGTTGGCTCCGCCGTGCAGCGGACCGTAGAGCGCGGCGACGCCCGCGGCCACGGCCGAATAGGGGTCGACCTGCGAGGACCCCACCGCGCGGACCGCCGAGGTGGAGCAGTTCTGCTCGTGGTCGGCGTGGAGGATGAACAGGATGTCGAGCGCCCGCTCCAGCCGGGGGTCCGGCTCGTACTTCAGCTCGGTCATCTTGAACAGCATCGAGAGGAAGTTGCCGGGATAGCGCAGGTCGTTGTCCGGATAGACGTACGGCTGCCCCATGTTGTGGCGGTAGGAGAACGCCGCCAGCGTCGGCATCTTCGCGATCAGCCGGATGATCTGGATGTAGCGCGCCTCGACGTCCTTGATCCGCGCCGCGTCCGGATAGAAGGTCGAGAGCCCGCCTACCGACGCCAGCAGCATCCCCATGGGATGCGCGTCGTAGCGGAAGCCCTGCATGAAGTTCTTGATGTTCTCGTGGACGAAGGTGTGGATCGTGATCTGGTGCGTCCACTCGTCCAGCTGGGCCTGCGTCGGCAGCTCGCCGTGGACGAGCAGGTAGGCGACCTCGAGGTAGGTCGACTGCTCCGCCAGCTGCTCGATGGGATAGCCGCGGTACTCGAGGACCCCCGCCTCGCCGTCCAGGTAGGTGACGGCGGAGCGACACGACGCGGTGTTCATGAACGCCGGGTCGTAGGTCATGAGGCCGAAGTCGTCGTCGTCGACCTTGATCTCCCGCAGCGAAAGCGCGCGGATGGTTCCGTCCTCGATCGGCACCTCGTAGGTGCGCCCCGTGCGGTTGTCGGTGATGCTCAGCGTCTCGGAGGAGGTGGCCACCCCACCGCCGTTTGCGCTCTGCTGCTCGGTAGCCATCGATGAATCATGGCAGCCCGGCGTGCGCCGGCTGACCGGTCAGCCGGTGATGACGGCGGTCGCCATCGCGGCCGCCACGAGCACCACGGTGACGGCCATCACGCCGCCGCGCCCGCCCCCGGAGCCGGGAAACGAGGCGGGAGCGCGGAGCCCGGCGAACGAGACGACCACCGCCCAGACCGCGAGCAGCCCGCCCGCCAGGTAGAACGGGACCTTGCTCGGCTCCTCGTGCTCGACCGCCTCGGCGGCGAGGGTGACCACGGTCTGCAGCAGCATCGCGGCGGCAACCTACCGCACCGCGCGGCCGTAGCGCGAGGCCGTGGCGGCGGTCTGGCCTTGGTAGTGCGACCCGAGCTCGGGCGACCCGTACGGCCGCTCGGCCGGAGCGTCGAGGGTCATGAAGGAGAGCTGGGCGATCGGGAGGCCGGCGTAGAGCTTGATCGGGACCCGCGTGAGGTTCGTGATCTCCAGCGTGAGCGTCCCCTTGAATCCCGGGTCGACGAAGCCCGCGGTGGCGTGCACGATCAGCCCGAGCCGCCCGAGCGAGCTCTTCCCCTCGATCCGCGCCACCAGGTCGGCCGGGATCTCGACGTACTCGAGCGTCCGGCCGAGCGCGAACTCCCCGGGATGGATCACGAACGGCTCGTCGCCCTCCGTGATGACCTCCTCCGTCAGGTTCAGCGGCGGGTCGCGCAGGTCGATCGCGGCGGCGCGGTGGTTGTGGAAGACGCGGAAGGAGTCGCCGAGGCGCACGTCGACCGACGCGGGCTGCACCATCCCGGGGTCCCACGGGTCGATCACCACCTCGCCGGCCGCGACGAGCCGGCGGATGGTGCCGTCGGAGAGCACGGACGTCGCCATGGCCGCAGTGTTCCACGCAGCCACGAGGGAGGCGCCGCGCGCCTTCGGCTCAGCGGGGAACGCGGCGGGCGCGGGCGGTGACGCGGCGCACCCGTGGCGGCGGGGGCGGCAGCG
>DATMVH010000638.1:0-7255 GCA_035563395.1 Solirubrobacteraceae bacterium | reverse complement strand
TGCCCGACCCCGAGCTGCGTCCGCACGGCTTCACGCTGCGCAAGGGCGACCTGCTCGACCTCGAGGAGGCGGCCCGCGACCTGGTCGACGCGCTGGTAACCGGCGGCGACAAGCTGCTGCGCGGTCTCGTCGAGGTCCAGCAGGTCGCCGACGCGCAGCATGAACCCGTGCGGGCGCAGCCCCGGGTCGGGCACCTTCTCGCTCAGCGCCGTCGCGGAGATCGCGACGACCGGCTGCTCGGAGCCGTCGGGCGTATCGGTCAGCGCGTCCAGCGCGGCGACGCGCAGGCCGACGAGGTGCGGCGGCGGCGTGAGGTGGGACTCGTACGCGACGCCACGGCTCGGATAGAAGCGGACGGGCCGGGGCCGCAGCCAGGCGCGCAGGTCGGCGGCGAGGTCGCGCGCCGAGCGGTCGTCGCCCGCCACCACGACCGCCGGGCGGCGCTCGTCGCGGTCGGCGACCGCCGCGATGAGGTAGGCGCGGAGCGCCTGGGAGACGAACGCGCGCGCGTCCGGCTCGGCGAGCCTGTCGGCGTCGGGGTGCTGCTCGAGATGTGCGAGGAGAGGACGGAGCGACATGTGCGCGGGCACGACGAACGGCCGCTCGGGGCGCCCGGCGGCGGTGGGGGGACCCGGGCCGCGCGTTGCCTCGCGGCGCGCCCGGGCGGGACCTCGCAGTCTAGATGACCGGCGGGGGCACGCCGGGGCGGCGCGCGAGGATGTTCAGGCGGACGTAGTGGATGGTGAGAGGATCGGGCAGGCGCGCGAGCGCCGCGGCCATGAACGGCTCCCGCAGGTCCTCGGGCAGGCGCTCGAGGAAGGAGCCGAGGCAGATCGCGCGCAGGTAGCCGGCGCGGTCGCCGGGGTCGACCTCCAGGCGCGTGCGCCAGCACCACACGTCCGCGAAGCCGGCCGCGCGAAGGCGGCGCTCCGTCGCGGCCACGGACGGGAAGTGCCAGTCGCCCGGCCAGCCGGCGAGGTGCTCGGCGAACGGGTCCTCGGCCGCCGCCGCGAAGCCCGCGTCCTTGATCTCCTCCACGTTGCCCTCGCCGCCACACTGGGCGACCAGCCGGCCACCGGGCCGCAGCGCCGCGTACAGGCTCGCGAACAGCGCGTCGTGGTCGGCGATCCAGTGGAAGGTCGCCGTCGAGAGGATCGCGTCCACCGGCTCGCGCAGCGACAGCGACCGAAGGTCGGCCTGGCGCACGTCGACCGACCCGGGCAGCAGCGCGCGCGCCTGCGCGACCATGGACGGCGCGGCGTCGACGGCGATCACGCGGCCGCGCGGCAGCCGCTCGCAGAGCACGCGGGTGACCTTGCCGGTGCCGCAGCCCGCATCGAGCACCGTCTCGCTCCCGCGCAGCTCGAGCCGGTCGAGCACGTCGACGCCCATGGCGGCGATGGGCGCGGACAGCCGCTCGTAGGTCGCGGCGTCCCAGTCGCGCGGCGTCGTCATGGCTCTACGCTACGCCGCGGCGTCGAGGACGACACGCTCCGCCGCGTCGCGGGCGCGCTCGACGACGTCGCGCACCTCGCCGGCCGGCCGGCGCCACTTCCCGAGCACGTAGGCGGCGACGATGTCGGGGTCGGTGGAGTCCGGCCGCCCGACGCCGATCCGGACGCGGTGGAACTCCGGCCCGCCGAGCTCGCGCTTGAGCGACTTCAGCCCGTTGTGGCCGGCCAGGCCGCCGCCGAGCCGCGTGCGGATTTCGCCGAACGGGAGGTCGATCTCGTCGTGGACGACGAGCAGCCGGTCGAGCGGCAGCTTGTACGAGCCGCGGGCCGGGCCGACGGAGCGCCCGGCGTCGTTCATGTACGTCTGCGGCTTGAGGACGGCCACCCGCGGGCCGCCGGGGCCGATGCGGCCCTCCGTCAGCACGCCGGCGAACTTCTTGCGCGGCTTGGGGAGCTCCCAGCGGTCGATCAGCGCGTCGGCGACCTCGAAGCCGACGTTGTGCGGCGTGCCGTCGTAGCGGCTCCCGGGATTGCCCAGGCCGACGACGAGCCAGTCGACCGGTGCGGAGGAGAAGAGCTTCAGCTGTCGCCCGCGGCCTGCTCGGCCTCGGAGCTCGTGTCGCCCTCGGCCTGGCGCTCCGCCACCTCATCGACCGTCGGGTCGCCGACGCGCTCCGTCTCCGTCTCGATCTCGTCGGGCGCGGCCTCCTCGCTCGGCGGCGTGACCGTGGCGACGACGGTCTCGGGATCGTCGAGGAAGGTGACGCCGGACGGCGCGGGAACGGAGGCGAGCGTCGCGGTCTCGTTGATGTCGAGGCCGGAGACGTCGAACGGCACGCTGTCCGGGATGTCGCCGGGCAGCGCCTCGATGTTCAGCTCCACGACGCCCTGGGACAGCACGCCCCCCTGCACGACGCCGGGGGCGGTGTCGGCGCCGACGAGCTCGAGCACGACGGTGGTGTGGATCTTCTCGTCCATCCGGACGCGCAGCAGGTCCACGTGCACGGCCTCGCCGCGGACGGGATGGCGCTGGACGTCCTTGACGAGGACGGGCATGCCGCCCCCTCCGTCCAGCGATACCTCGAGGATTGCGCCCGCGTGCGCGAGCGTGTTGCGCAGCACGCGCGCGTCGGCTGCGAAGAGCTGCGGCTCCTCGCCGCCGCCGTAGATGACGCCGGGAACCTGGCCGGAGCGGCGCAGGCGGCGCGCCGAGCGCGACCCTTCGGCGGCGCGGGACGTCAGTTCCAGGGTGCGGGGTGCGGTGACGGCCATGGGCGGCCGGTCATGCTAGCGAAGGGCGTCTTATGACCCCCGGTCTGCGGGTATCCTCGGCCCATGTCGCCGGACGAGGAGTTGATGGTGATCTTCGGCGCCCTCCACGTCGTCGCGCTCGTGCTCGGCGGGGTGCTGTTCTACATGTTCCTGCGGTCGGACAGCGCGCCCACCTGGAAGCCGCCGGACGACGACGAAGGCGGAGGCGGCGGCGGCAACGACCGCCTCCCCTCCCACCCCAAGCCGCGCCCCACCGGCGGCATCCCGCTGCCGGATGCGGTGCAGTCCTCCACGCGCCTGCGCGGTCCCGGCACGCTCCGCGCCGCGCATCCCCGGCCGAGCCGCCGCCCGGCGCACCCGGCCACCCCGGCCCCGGCGCGCCGGCGGGTCCGCAGCGACTGACGCGCCGCGGCGGGCCGGCTAGCCCCGGCGCGCGCCGCGGGCGCGTACGTACTGCGGCGTGCGCGCGTACCAGCGCCGCACGTCGTTCCACGCCGGCTTGCGCTGCCACGTGCCGTACATCAGCAGGCCCTTCTGGTGGATCGGCGGCTGCGGGCGCGGGTTGCCGCCCTCCCAGCCGGGGTGGATGCGGAACTCGTTCAGCGCCCAGTAGCTCGCGCCGCTGAGCCACGGCTTGGTGGCGTAGACGCCGAGGTGGTAGTTGGCGAACGCCTCCTGTGCCGCCCACGTGCCCTTCTCCTCCACGGGGCCGTCCCGGTTGGCCTCGGCACCGAACTCCGTGACCGCGATCGCCTTGTCCGGGAAGCAGTCGCGCACGGCGTCGAGGTAGCCGGGCAGGAGCTCGGGGTCGAAGATGGAGCCGCCCGGCCCGGGATACCAGCCGAAGTAGTCGTTGATCCCGATGAAGTCGACCGCTTCGTACGCCGGGGCCTGACAGCCCACGTTGATGTAGCCCAAGAGCGCGATCGAGACCGGCCGCGTCGGATCGAGCTCCCTCGTGACCGCCGCGGCGCGATTGATGTAGTCCACCTGGTCGGCGTTCGGGATCGCGTCGAGCTCGTTGGCGATGGACCACGTCAGCACGCTCGGGTGGTTCCGGTTGACCTGCACGTTGCGGGCGGCGAGGTCGACGGCCGCCGCGCGCACGGCCGGGCGCCCGAGCCGGCGGTTGCTGAGGGAGTAGACCGGGACCTCGGACCACAGCAGGATGCCCTCGCGGTCCGCCAGCTCGTGGAGGTAGGGATGGGGCGGGTAATGGGTCCGCATCAGCGTCGCGCCGATGGCCTCGCTCTCGGCGACCAGACGGTCGCGGACGGCGTTGTCGATCGCGAAGCCGAGCGCCTTGTCGTCCTCGTGGAAGCCGACGCCGCGGAAGTTGACGGGGCGGCCGTTGAGGCGCAGCCGCCCGCCGGTCACGGTGATGGAGCGGATGCCGCTGTGCAGCGCGTAGCCCGCCGCCTCGCGCTCGCCGGCCCGCGCCGAGAGCGACACGTCGTAGAGATTGGGCCGCGCGGGCGACCAGAGCCGCGGGTTGCGCACGACGAAGCGGCGGGCGAACGTCGCCGTCGCGCCCGCCGCCACGGTCTGCGTTCCCAGCTCGACGGGAATCGTGCCGAAGCGGCCGGAGACCGTGACCTCGCGGCGCCGGCGCGTCGCGTTGCGCACCGCGGCGCTCATCTCCACGCGCGCGTCGCAAGTGGGGCAGCGGAGCGTCGGGCGCACGAGGACGTCCGCGAAGTCGACCGTGTCGACGCGCCGCAGGTAGACCTCGCGGATGATGCCGCCGTAGTTCCACCAGCCGCCGGCGGGGATGCCGGTCGCCGTCTGCCCGTAGGGCGGGAAGTCCGTGATCTGCAGGCGCGAGTCGACGCGCACCACGAGCCGGTTCGTGCCGCGCGGCCGGACGCCGGCGAGGACGAGCTCGAAGGGCAGGTACGCGCCGGTGTTCGACCCGATCTCCCGGCCGTTGAGCCACACGGTCGTCCGGTAGTTGACGGACTCGAAGCGGACGATCCACCGCAGCGCCCGGCGCGCGTCCGGGAGCTCGAAGTCCTTGCGGTACCAGCCGACGCCGCCGGCGTTGGAGGCGGGCGAGTCGTCGCCGGCGTTCCACGCGCTCGGCACCGTCGCCGGCGCCCAGCCGTCGCGCGAGGTCGAGGCGGGCAGGCCCTCGGCCAGGCCGGTGTCCTGCGGGTCGAGCCGGAACAGCCACTCGCCGTCGAGCAGATAGCGGCCGACGTGCCCGTCCGCGTAGAGCGTGCGGTCCGACGGGCGGTCCGCGGCGCGGGCGGCCGCGGGCGCGGCCGCGAGCAGGGCCGGCACGAGCAGGCAGGGCAGCAGGCGTCGCATCACGGGCATTCTCAACACCGCGCCCGACGGCAAGTCTCGGCGGGGTGTCAGCACGACCCGTCGCGCCGGATCGGGTCCGACAGCGCGAGCAGCTCCAGGCCGCCGCCCGTCAGCGGGCCCTCCCGCCGCACGCGCACGCACTGCACGATCGGGAGCCCCGAGCCGGCGCGCCAGGCGACCCGGCCCGACCCCGTCTTGCGCGTGAGCGAGAGCTGCGCGCTCGGCCGGTAGTTGAGGATCTGCACCTCCCCCGGTCGCTTGAGCCGGGCGACGCGGTCGCGCGTCACGCGTGCGCACGCGGCCTGGCGCCGGCACGCCGGCAGGTCGGCGAGCACCGCGTCGGCGTCCCCCCGCGCCTGCGCGCGCAGCACCTCCAGCACCCGGCCGCGCTCGGCGCCCGCCCCCGACAGGCCGCGGGCGAGCAGGAACGAGATCCCGAGGAAGACGAAGACCCCGAAGGCGATCGCGGTGACGACGGCGGTGCGGCGCATCCGCCGGACATGATGGTGCGTGTCTCAGCCCGTCTCGGCGAAGCCCTCGCCCGAGAGCTCCAGGAACCGCCGCACCGACGCCTCCTGGCGCCCGAGCCGCTCGCCGACGCGCCGGGCGTGCTCGGCCGCGAAGTCGAGGAAGTCCTCGAGGCAGTGCTCCGGGTCCTCCGGCAGCGGATACACGCGCGCGACGTCCTGCTGGGCACAGGCGATCCCCATCGGCGGCTTGCCCTCAGCGAGCGGCCGCGGCCCGCACACCGCGGTGACGACCACGTTGCGCTCGGGGGCCACGAGGGCGGCCGGAAGGAGGCGCGGCGCGGGCAGGACGACGTCGAGATCGATCCGGCGGTCCACGTCCACGCGCGCCTGGGTGGCGTCCTCGAGCGGCTCGCGCCAGATCGCCAGCACCGTGTCGGCGGCCTCGAGCGCGTCGCGCAGCGACCGCGCCTGCTCGGCGTAGAGCAGCTCGGCCTCCTCGCGGTCCTCCGCGCCGGCGAGGTCGAGGTCGCAGGGCACGCGCATCAGCTCGCCGGCGCCCACCGCGCTGCCCGCGCCGCGGCGGCCGTGGGCGACATAGGTCTGGAGCGTCCCGAGGTCGCGCCGGCCGTGGAACACGACGGTGAGGGCCTCGCACAGCGGCAGCCCCGCGACGCGCAGGGCGACGGCCGCCGACGCCTCGGCGTCGAGCAGGGCGCGCTTGAGCAGGTCGTCGGCTTCGTGCTCGTCCACATGACCTCCCGGACACACGTGCTGCAGATGGGACCCGGAGACTTGTACCCGCTTTTGCGGCCGACCGATTTGGGTACTCTCGGCCCGACATGAGCGCCATCTATAAGCCCATCGGTCTGATCCTCGGGATCATGTCCGGGCTCGTCAGCAAGCGCATCTTCAACTTCGTGTGGACGAAGATCGACGACGAGGACCCGCCGAAGGGCACCACGGAGTACGCCCCGTGGGGCAAGATCCTCGCCGCCGCGGCGGTGCAGGGCATGATCTTCAAGACCGTGCGGGTCGTCGTCGACCGCTACGGCGCGGTCGGCTGGAGCTACCTCACCGGCAGCTGGCCGGGCGAGAAGCGGCCCGATCCGGAAGAAGAGTAGGCGCGCTCAACCGCCTCCGCGCAGGACGAAGCCACGCTCGGCGAGGGCGATGAGGGCGTCCTCGAAGGCGGTGAAGTCGCGGGCGAGGAGCAGGTCGAGCGGGCGGCCCGCCGGCCCGGCGGCGCGGACCCAGCGGCGCAGCACCGGCGCACCGGCCCGTTCCTCGGCGTCCGCCAGCAGGTCGAGGAGGATCGGCAGCTCCGGCCGGTGCTCGAGCTCGCCGGTGATGACGGCGAGCGGGTCCTCGTCGAGGACGGCCAGCAATTCGTCGTCGGAGAGGCCGAGCAGGGACTGGAGGCGGCCGGCGGCGCTCACGACCGGTCACGGTAGGACATGACGATCTTCGTGCGGCGCGGCCGCGGCGTGCGAACGCCGGCGGCCGCGCCGTCGAAACCGGGACCCGGGCGCGTCAGCTACCCCGCCGTCTCGCTGCGCGCCGGCTGCGTGCCCAGCCGCACGGTGAGGTCGACGCTGTCCGAGCCGCGCCGGACGGTGACGCGGACCTCGTCGCCCGGACGGTGCTCGGCGATCGCGGCGACGAGGTCGTTGGCGTCGGCGACCTGCGCGCCGCCGAAATGGGTCACGACGTCGCCGGCGCGCAGGCCCGCGTCGTCCGCGGGAGCGCCCG
>DATMVH010000637.1:0-4119 GCA_035563395.1 Solirubrobacteraceae bacterium | reverse complement strand
TCTGGCCCAGGTCGTCGACCACGCCCGTGACGGGCACGCGGCCCGCGGTCGGCTTGATCGAGGCGAGCCCGCAGAAGTGGGCGGGCAGCCGGACGCTCGCGCCGGAGTCGGTGCCCAGGCCGAACGGCGCGCCGCCCGAGGCGACGTCGGCCGCCGCGCCGCCGCTGCTGCCGCCCGGCGTGCGGTCGAGGTCGAACGGGTTGTTCGTGCGCCCGTAGACCGGGTTGTCGGTCTCGATGCCGCCGCCCCACGGGGGGCAGTTGGTCTTTCCCAGCAGGATCGCGCCCGCGCGCTGGAGCCGCCGGACGACCGTGGCGTCGCGGTCCGGCACGACCCCGGCGCGCTCCGGCACGCCGATCGCCATCTCGATCCCCGCCGCCTCGATGTTGTCCTTGACGCTGAACGGCACGCCGTGCAGCGGGCCGGGGGCGTCGCCGCGGGCCAGGACGAGATCGGCCTGCGCGGCGCACGCCGCCGCGCGGTCAGCGTCGAGTCGCACGACGGCGTTGACGCGGGACCGGACGGCCTCGATCCGCTCCAGATGCGCGTCGACGACCTCGACCGCCGAGACGGCGCGCGTGCGGATCAGCTCCGCGAGCCGGATCGCCGAGGTGCCCGTGAGCTCGCCGGCAGCCACCTTCATTGGGGCGATCCTGCCCGATGCCGAGGGCGAGCGCCAGGCGGGTCAGCCGGGCAGCGCGCGGGTCACGATCGCCGCGCCGTCGACGCCGCGCGGCAGCGTGCCGTAGGCGCGGCCGCCGCCGTCCAGCCGGGCGGCGCAGAAGGCGTCGGCGACGGCGGGAGGCGCGTGCCGGACGAGCAGCGACGCCTGGAAGGCGACGGCGAGCGCCTCCACCGCGCGGCGGGCGCCCCACGCGCCGTCGAGCTCGGCCAGCGTCGCGGGCAGCGCGTCGAGCGCGGCGTCGAGCCGCCGGTCGCCGCCGCGCCCGAGCTCGCACTCGCCCAGGAAGGCCGGCAGCCCGTCGGGCTCGCGGGCGAGCGCGCGCAGGACGTCCAGCGACATGACGTTGCCCGAGCCCTCCCAGATGCCGTTGATCGGCGCGTCGCGCAGCAGCCGCGGCATCGGCGACTCCTCGACGTAGCCGTTGCCGCCCAGGCACTCGAGCGCCTCCGCGGCGTGGGCCGTCGCGCGCTTGCAGACCCAGTACTTGAGCACGGCGGTGCCGAACCGCCGCAGCGGGCGGTCGTCCTCGTCGTAGGCGCGGGCGAGCCGGAGCACGGCCGCGGTCGCCGCTTCCGACTCCAGCGCGAGGTCGGCGAGCACGTTGACCATGAGCGGCTGATCGGCGAGCCGGGCGCCGAAGGCGCTGCGGTGGCGGGCGTGGTGGACGGCCTCGGCCACGCCGCGCCGCATCGTCGCCGCGCTGCCGGCGATGCAGTCGAGCCGCGTGTGCGTGACCATCTCGATGATCGCCGCGACCCCGCGGCCCTCCTCCCCCAGCAGCCGGACCGGCAGCGAGCGGAACTCGACCTCGGCCGAGGCGAGCGAGCGCGTGCCGAGCTTGTCCTTGAGCCGCTGCAGCTCGAAGCCCCGCCCTCGCTCGGCGACGAAGCACGACAACCCGGCGGGCGCCTGGGCGAGGACGAGGAACACGTCGCAGGCCGGATGCGAGCAGAACCACTTGTGCCCCGTGAGCTCGTAGCGCCCGTTGCCGGCCGGCTCCGCGCGGGTCGTGCCCGCCCGCACGTCCGAGCCGCCCTGCTTCTCCGTCATCGCCATCCCGCACAGCGCGCCGCGGTCGTGGTCGGGGAGCGTGAGCCGCGGCTCCCACTCCGCGGCGAGCGCGGCGTCCGCCCGCAGGGCCGGGACGGCGGCGTAGGTCATCGTGACCGGGCAGACGACGCCGGCGTCGAGCTGCGACCACAGCAGCACGAGCGCGGCGTGCGCGACGTGCGCGCCCGCGCGGGCATGCCGCCACGGGAGCGCGTGGATCTCGCGCTCGATCGCGCCGCGCAGGAGCCAGTGCCAGCTCGGGTCGAGCTCCAGCGCGTCGATCCGCCGGCCGTAGCGGTCGTGCGTGCGCAGCCGCGGGACGTGCCGCTCGGCGCGGTCGGCGTGCTCCTGCGCCTCCGCGGACCCCGCGACGGCGCCGCAGTCCCGCACGCGGTCCACCGCCCAGCCCGCGCCCTCGCGCTCGAGGCCCTCGCGCAGCGCCGCGTCGGCGTCGAAGAAGTTGACGTCGGCGAACGGCGGCGGCTGGTTCGTGACCTCGTGGGTCCGCGCGTCCGTCAGGGGCACGAACGGACCGTACTCGTCAGTCCGGGGCGATGCGCAGATAGTTCAGCGCGAAGGAGGTGATCTCCTTGAACGCCGGCGCCGCGATCGTGCCGCCGTAGATGTCGCCGCTCGGCTCGTCGACCATGACCGTGACGAGGAGCTTCGGGTCGCGCGCAGGCGCGAAGCCGACGAAGCTCGCGACGAACTTCGTGTCCGAGTAGCCGCCGGTCTCGTCCGGCTTCTCGGCCGTGCCGGTCTTGCCGGCGAGGACGTAGCCGTCGATGTGCGCGCCGGACGCGGTGCCGCCGGGTCCGAGGACGCCTTCGAGCATGCGGCGGACGGAGGCCGCGGTGGTCTCGGAGATCACCCGGCGGCCCTTCGGGACCGGCGTGCGGCGGCCGCCGACGGAGGCGACGATGTGCGGCGGGCGCAGGATGCCGCCGTTGGCGATCGCCGCGTAGGCGGCGGCCATCTGCATCGGGGTGACGGCCAGGCCCTGGCCGATCGGCAGGTTCCCCATCGAGGACCCGGAGTACTTGTCGAGCGGCAGGAGGATGCCGCGCTCCTCCCCGGGAAGGTCGACGCCCGTCTTCTTGCCGAAGCCGAAGCGCCGCACCCAGTGGTCGAAGCGGCGGGCGCCGAGCTCGAGCCCGATCTTGATCGCCCCGACGTTCGAGGACTGCTCGAGGATCGCGCGCGTGGTGAGCGTCGTCCAGCCGCGCTCGTGGGACTCGCCGATCTCGCGGTCCGCGACGCGGATGCTCGGCGGCAGCGTGAACTCCGTGTCGGGCGTGACCTTGCCGTCCTCGAGCGCGCCGGCGACGGTGATCGCCTTGAAGGTCGAGCCAGGCTCGTAGTTGGCGCCGGTCGCGCGGTTCGTCATCGCGTACGCGGGCGCCTCGTGGAGCTTGTTCGCGTTGACCTGCGGCCAGTTCGCCAGGGCGAGGATCGCGCCCGTGCGCGGGTCCATCACGAGCGCCGTGGCGCCCTTCGGCTGCCACTCCTGCCCCACCTCGGCGAGGACGTTCTCCGCCTGGTCCTGGATGTTGGCGTCGAGGGTGAGCCGGACGGCGTGGCCGCGCTGGGTGCGGACCGTCTCGCGCATCTCGATCGGGTCCCCGAGCGCGTCCTTGACGAGCCGCCGCTCGCCGTCGCGCCCGGCGAGGTCGCGGTCGAGCAGGTACTCGAGCCCCGACAGGCCGTGGCCCTCGACGCCGACGTTGCCGAGCAGTTGCGACGCCATCCAGGTCCGGGGGTAGTCGCGGCGGAACTCCGGGATGTACTCGAGCCCGGCGATCCCGAGCTTCTCGACGCGGCGCGCGCGGGAGGGGCGGACGTGGCGGGCGAGGTAGACGAAGCCCGTGTCGCGCCGGGCGAGCTGGCGGAGCAGCTCGTCCTCGTGGCGCCCGAGCGCCTTGCCGAGGCGCTTCGCCGCGCGGGCCGGGTCCTCGACCAGGTACGGCGTCGCGGCGATCGTCGTGGCGGGCTGGGAGACGGCGAGCTCGACGCCGTTGCGGTCGGTGATCGTCCCTCTGCGGGCCGGGACGACGATGTCGGACTCCTGCTGCGTGGCGGCCGCGCGCTTGAGCGTCTTGGCCTCCACGAGGCCGAGCCAGCCCGCGCGCCCGCCCGCGAGGATGAGGAGGGCGAGGAAGACGGAGAAGAGGAACCCGATGCGCCGCTCGACGTGGGCCACGGCTTACGGGCCGACTGCGGCGGTGGCGGCCGGGTCGGCGAGGGCCGGGTCGGGCGTCGTGGTGGTGGCGGCGGGGTCGGGCGCGACGGCCGCGAAATCCGCGGTCGTGGCGCCGGTGGTGGCGGCCGTGTCGGTCGTGGTCGCGGTCGCCGCCGGGTCGGTCGTTGTCGTCGCGGCGGTTGCC
>DATMVH010000636.1:0-5765 GCA_035563395.1 Solirubrobacteraceae bacterium | reverse complement strand
GACCTGCCCGCCGGCGCGGAGCGCGTCCACGCCGTGCCGGCGCGGCCGCTCTTCGCCGCAGCCGCGCACATCGTCACCGCCGCGGGCTTCAACACCGTCCACGAGCTCGCGCCCCTGCGCGCGCGGCACACGGTCGTGCCGTTCGACCGCCGGCTCGACGACCAGTACACGCGCGCGCGGCGGCTCGTGCTCACTTGAAGCGCGGCAGGACCTCGCGACCGAAGACCTCGAAGAACTCGTCGTGCCGCGTGCCGACCTGCTGCACGTAGAGCTCGTCGAAGCCCGCGTCGGCGAACTCCTGCAGGGCGGCGAGGTGGCGGTCGAGGTCCGGCCCGCACGGCACGGACTCGCCGATCATCTCCTCAGTGACGAGCTCCGTCGCCTGCTCGAAGTGCTTCGGCGTGGGGAGGATCTGCGCGAGCTCGCCGGGCAGCCCCTCGTTCGGCCACAGGCGGTGCACGGTCTTGCGGCACTCCGCCTCGTCCGGGCCCCAGCACACCTTCGTGCCGCCCTGGATCACGCCCTTGCCGCCGCCGGACCGGTAGCGCTCGACGAACGCCGCCTCGGGCATGGTCGCGCAGTAGCCGTCGCCGATCCTCGCCGCGAGGTCGACGGCCTTCGGGCCGAAGCCGGAGACGATCACCGCCGGCGGCGCGTCCGGCAGCGTGTATACGCGCGCGTTCTCGACGGTGTAGTGGCGGCCGCGGTGGCTCTTGTTGCCGCCCTCCCACAGCAGCCGCATGACCTCGACGGCCTCCTCGAGCATCTCGAGGCGGACGTCGGCCTCGGGCCACCGGTCGCCGAGGATGTGCTCGTTGAGCGCCTCGCCGCTGCCGACGCCGAGGGAGAAGCGGCCGTCGAGCAGCACCGCCGACGTGGCCGCGGCCTGCGCCACCACCGCGGGGTGGATCCGGATCGTCGGGCACGTCACGCCCGTCGTGACGTGCAGCCGCTCGGTCGCCGTGGCGAGCGCGCCGATTACCGACCAGACGAACGCGCTCTCGCCCTGGGCGTCGATCCACGGGTGGTAGTGGTCGGAGATCCAGACGCGGTCGAAGCCCGCCGCCTCGGCGAGGCGCGCCTGGCGGATGAGCTCCTTGGGTCGGAACTCCTCGCAGGAGAGGAAGTAGCCGAGTTTCATTCTGCGGCTGTACCCGGTCCGGCCCGCGCGCAACGGCGCGCGGGATCTCGTCCAGTTTCCCGGCGCGTGGCCGATGACCCGGGAGACATGTGGATCCGACTGGCCACCGCCGCGACCGTCGTCGCGGTTCTCGCGCTCGCCGCGCTGTTCGAGGACGCGCGCCGCGACAGCGACGGCCAGCGCCGCGCCGAGATCGCCGCGGAGCGCCTGCACGCCGCGATCCACCACTTCACCACGATCGACCTGCGCGCCGACGCCGGCACGCACCCCACCCTGATGGCCGGCGAGGTGACCGACGCGATCCGCACCCAGCGCGCGGCGGCCGCCGAGCTGCGGCAGCTTCGCCCGCGCGAGGCCGACGTCCGCGCGGCGCTCGCGGCCGCGAGCCGGCTGCAGCGGGTGACCGGCCACCGGATCACGCTCTTCCTGCACGGTCGCATCGCGGAGGCCGAGGAGTTCGACAACCGGGTCGTCGACCTCGCGATCGCGCACGCCGAGTCGCGCATCGAGCCCGTGTCGGCGCGCCTCACGCGTGAGGCCGACGCCACGTACGAGCGCGGCGCGCGGGTCCTCGCCGGCGGCTTCGCGACCGCGCTCGCCATGTTGCTGGGACTCGCCGCCGGCGTCGTCCGCTCACGGCGCCGCGCGCAGGCCGCCCGCTCCGAGCGCCGCCAGGCGGCGCTGGCCGAGCGCGCGTCCGACGTCGTGACGCTCGTCGGGCCCGACGGCGCGATCCGGTGGCAGAGCGCGTCGGGTCCGCGCCTGTTCATGCGCGACGCGCCGCCGCTCGGCGCACCGATCGGGGCGCTGTTCGACGACGCGGGCGCGGCGATCGCCGCCGACACCGTGTCGCGCCTGCTGCTCGAGCCGGGCACCAGCCTCTCCTTCACGGCGACGGTGACGGGCGCCGACGGCGCGGTGCGGGCATTCGAGACCCTCGCGGACAACCGGCTGGGCGACGGCGACATCGGGGCGCTGGTCCTCACGTCCCGCGACGTGACCGATCGCGTCCGGCTCGAGCACGAGCTGCGCCGGCGCGCCTTCCACGACGATCTCACGGGCCTGCCGAACCGGGCGCTGTTCGAGGACCGCCTCCAGCACGCGCTCGCCGGCGCCCGCCGCGGCGGCCGGGTCGGCGTGATGTTCGTCGACCTCGACGACTTCAAGACGGTCAACGACTCGCTCGGCCACGCGGCCGGGGACGAGCTGCTGCGGATCGCGGCGAGCCGGATCGACGGCGTGCTGCGCCCCGGCGACACGGTCGCGCGGATGGGCGGCGACGAGTTCGCGATCCTGCTCGAGCAGGTCGGCGACGCCGACGAGGTGGAGGCGATCGCCGACCGCGTGATCGAGGCGCTGCGCGCGCCCGCCACGATCGCGGACCGGCGCCTCGCCACGCGCGGCAGCGTCGGGATCGCGCTCTCCCACCCCGCCGCCCAGGCCGGCGACCTGCTGCGCAACGCCGACGTGGCCATGTACGCCGCCAAGACCCGCGGCGACGGCGGCTGGTCGCTCTTCGACCCCTCCATGCACGAGGACGCGATCCTGCGCCTGGAGCTGAGCGCCGAGCTGCCCGCGGCGATCGAGCGCGGCGAGCTGGAGCTCCACTACCAGCCCATCGTCGGCCTCGACGGCGAGCCGACGGGCGGCGCCGAGGCGCTCGTCCGCTGGCGCCACCCCGTGCGCGGGCTGCTCGCTCCCGGCGAGTTCATCGCCCTCGCGGAGACGACCGGGGCGATCGTGCCGCTCGGCCGCTGGGTGCTCGGGCAGGCGTGCGCCGACCTCGCCCGCTGGCAGGCGCAGGCCGGCGCGCTGCGGCTGTTCGTCAGCGTCAACGTGTCACCGGTCCAGCTCGCCGACGACGGGTTCGTCGACCACGTCCGCACGGCGCTCGCAGCGGCGGCGGTCGAGCCGTCGGCGCTCATGCTCGAGGTCACGGAGAGCGCGTTCACGGGCGACGCCGACGACGCGGTCCGCCGGCTCCGCGAGCTGCGCGCGCTCGGCGTCCGGACCGCCATCGACGACTTCGGCACGGGCCACTCCGCCCTGTCCTCGCTGCGCCGCCTGCCCGTCGACGTGCTCAAGATCGACCGCTCGTTCGTCAGCGAGCTCACCGCGCGCCCCGAGGCGCGCAAGGTGCTGGCCGGCGTCGTGCAGCTCGGCCGCAGCCTCGACCTCGACATCATCGCCGAGGGCGTCGAGCGGGAGGACCAGGCGCGCGAGCTCGCCGCGCTCGGGGCGACGTCGGCGCAGGGCTTCCTCTACGGGCGGCCGCGACCCGTGACCGACCCCGGCGCCGCGCCGCACCTGGCCCTGCACGCCGCGTCCTAGACTCCCCGCCCGTGGGAGACCTGCGGGACCGAAAGCGCTGGGAGCCGGCCGAGGCGGAACGGGCCATCTTCGAGCGCTGGCTCGCGTCCGGCCTCTTCCACCCCGAGCCCGGCGGGAGCGCGGCCGAGAACTACTCGATCGCCATCCCGCCGCCGAACGTCACCGGCGCGCTGCACATGGGGCACGCGCTGAACGGCGCGGTGCAGGACACGCTGATCCGCCACCACCGCATGATGGGCCGGCGGGCGAAGTGGATCCTCGGCACGGATCACGCGGGGATCGCCACGCAGACGCAGGTCGAGCGGCTGCTGCGGTCGGAGGGGACGAGCAAGGAGGAGCTCGGCCGCGAGGCCTTCATCCGCCGCGTCTGGGAGTGGCGCGAGCAGTACGGCGGGATCATCTTCAAGCAGTACCAGCGGCTCGGCGCGTCGTGCGACTACGAGGAGGAGCGCTTCACGCTCGACGAGGGCTACGTGCGCGCCGTCCTGAAGGTCTTCGTCGACCTCTACGACAAGGGCCTGATCTACCGCGACAACTACATCGTCAACTGGGACCCCGGCTCGCGCTCGGCGATCTCCGACCTCGAGGTGGAGGAGCGCGAGGTCACCGACACGCTGTACTACGTCGACTATCCGCTCGCGTCGGGCCACGGCGCGGTGACCGTGGCGACGGTGCGCCCGGAGACGATGCTGGCCGACACCGCGATCGCCGTGCATCCCGACGACGAGCGCTACGGCCGCCTCGTTGGGGAGACCGCGATCCTGCCGCTCGTCGGCCGGCGGCTGCCGATCATCGCCGACCCGTACGTGCAGCCGGAGTTCGGCACGGGCGCGCTGAAGATCACGCCGGGGCACGACCCGAACGACTTCGAGATCGGCCGCGCGCACGGCCTCGAGGAGATCGTGGTCATCGGCGAGGACGGCCGCATGACCGAGGCGGCGGGCGAGCGCTTCACGGGCCTCGGCGCGCTCGAGGCGCGCGACGCCGTCGTGGCCGCGCTGCGCGAGGAGGAGCGGATCGTCCGCACGGAGCCCTACACGCACAACGTGCCCTACTCACACCGCTCGGGCGAGCGGATCGAGCCGCGCATCTCGCTGCAGTGGTTCATGCGGATGGACGAGCTGGCGCGACCGGCCGCCGCCGCGGTCGAGGAGGGCCGGATCCGCATCCATCCCGAGAGCCAGCGCCGGCGCTACCTCGACTGGCTGGCCAACATCCGCCCGTGGTGCATCTCCCGCCAGCTGTGGTGGGGGCACCAGATCCCGGTCTGGTACCGGGGCGAGCAGCGCCACGTCGGCACGGAGCCGCCCGAGGGCGAGGGCTGGACGCGCGATCCGGACGTGCTCGACACGTGGTTCTCGTCCGGGCTGTGGCCGTTCGCGACGCTCGGCTGGCCCGACGAGACACCCGAGCTGCGCGCCTTCTACCCGACCGACGTGCTGTCGACCGCGCGCGACATCCTCTTCCTCTGGGTCGCGCGCATGGTCATGCTCGGGCTCGAGTTCGCCGGCGACGTGCCGTTCGACGACGTCTACGTGCACTCGACCATCCTCGCCCGCGACGGGCGGCGGATGTCCAAGTCGCTGGGAACGGGCGTCGACCCGCTCGACCTCGTCGACGCGCACGGGGCCGACGCCGTGCGCTTCGGGCTCCTCGCGATGTCGTCCACGCAGGACGTCCGCTTCTCCGAGGAGAAGATCGTCCAGGGCCAGCAGCTCGCCAACAAGCTCTTCAACGCCTCCCGTCTCGTCCTCCTCCGCGTGCCGGAGGGCGTGACGCTGCCGCGCACGGCGCCCGAGCCCGAGACGGTCGAGGACGCCTGGATCCTCTCGCGCCTGCAGCGCGCCATCGGCGCCACGACGGCCGCGATCGCGAGCTTCGAGTTCCACCGCGCCGCTCTGGGGCTCTACGACTTCGTCTACGGCGAGCTCTGCGACTGGTACCTCGAGATCGTCAAGCCGCGTCTGTACGCCGAGGACAACGACGGCGTGGCGGGGTTCGCGCTCCACGTGCTGGGGGAGACGCTGGCGCTCGCCCACCCGGTGATCCCGTTCGTGACCGAGGAGCTGTGGGGCCACGTGCCGGGCGCCGAGGGCCTGCTGATGGCGCGCCGCTGGCCGCAGTCCGACGAGTCGCGCATCGACGTGAGCGCGGAGGAGGAGGTCGGGCGGGCGATCGCCGCCGTGCAGGAGCTGCGCGGCTGGCGCGACCGCGTCGGGGCCGCGCCGGGGTCCGTGCTGCCCGCGCGGCTCGAGGCCGCCGGCTACGAGCGCACCTCCCCGCACGTCGCGCG
>DATMVH010000635.1:0-5268 GCA_035563395.1 Solirubrobacteraceae bacterium | reverse complement strand
GGCCGCCGGCAGCTCTTCCTCCGCGACGTCGGCCAGCGTCTCGAGCGCCTCGGCGAGCGACGCGAGCGGGTACCCGCGCGCGGATAGCACGCGCGCGAGCCAGTCGAGCTGCGCGAGCAGGTCCACGGCGCCGCGGTCGGCGTCCAGCGCCGCCCAGGACAGGACCCACTGCAGGTCGTGCCGGCACCAGTCGCGGGTGTAGGGGCCGTGGCGCTCGATCTCCTCGGGATGCCGGGCGAGATGGCGGTCGCTCGCGGTCGCGGCGAGGCCGGCGACGTCCACGGTCGTGCCGTCGCGCAGCACCAGGTCGGCCGGCGGCGCCTGACCGGTCGGCGGCGCGAGCCCCCTCACCGGGCGACGACGTCGTAGGTGTGCAGGTGCTCCAGGCGCTCGAGCCGGATCGCCGCGTCGAGGTCGGGGGCGATCCGCGCGTGCGACACGCGGTGCGCCTCCGAGCGCATGTAGTCGCGGAACGCCGCGCGGTCGCGCCAGCGGCTCACCATGATGACCTCGCCGGGCTCGCGGTCGGACGCCCACACCTCGAGGTCCACGAACCCCGGCGCGTCGTCGACCAGGTGCGCGCGCTCGCGGAACGCGGCGACGAGCTTGCCGACCCGCTCGGGGTCGACGCGCAGCCGCGACATCGAGACATACAGTGAGTCCGTACGCGCCATCCGCGGCGCGCAAGCTAGCGCGCGGGACGGCGCTCGTCACTCAGCCACCGGCGACCGCGGGCAGGATCGTGACCTCGTCGCCGTCGGCGACGGGCGTCGCGAGGCCGTCGAGGAAGCGGATGTCCTCCCCCTTCAGGTACACGTTGACGAAGCGCCGCAGCTCCCCGTCCTCTCCCGCGATCCGGTCGCGCAGCTCCCCGTGCTGGGCGTAGAGCGCCTGGAGCACCTCGCCCACCGTCGACCCGTCGGCGCTCGCCTCGGCGGCGCCGCCGGCGGCGGCGCGCAGCTGCGTCGGGAGCTTCACCGTCACGGCCATCAGGCGACGACCTCCTCGACCGCCTCGATCGCCTCGAAGGCCTCGAACCGCGCGTCGATCTGCGCGAGCTCGACGCCGTCCCGCACCGCGTCGAGCGTCTTGAGCCCGTCGCCGGTGATGTAGGCGACGACCCGCTCGTCCGGGTCGATCGCGCCGGACTCGGCGAGCTTCGCGAGCACCGCGGTGGTCACGCCGCCGGCGGTCTCCGTGAAGATGCCCGTGGTCTCCGCCAGCAGGCGGATGCCCGCGCGGATCTCGTCGTCCGTGACCGACTCGACGGAGCCGCCGGTGCGGCGCGCGAGGTCGACGGCGTACGGGCCGTCCGCCGGATTGCCGATCGCCAGCGACTTGGCGATCGTGTCGGGCTTCACCGGGCGGCACACGTCCGTGCCGGCGGCGAACGCCTGCGCGACCGGGGAGCACCCCGCGGCCTGCGCGCCGTGCATCGCCGGCAGCTCGCCCGCCAGCAGCCCCGCGTCGATCCACTCCTGGAACCCGCGCGCGACCTTGGTGAACAGCGAGCCCGACGCGACGGGCGCCACGACGCGGTCCGGCAGCTCCCAGCCGAGTTGCTCGGCGGTCTCGAACGCCAGCGTCTTGGAGCCCTCGGCGTAGTAGGGCCGCACGTTGACGTTGACGAACGCCCAGCCGTCGCGCTCGCCGGAGATCTCCGTGCAGAGGCGGTTGACGTCGTCGTAGGTGCCGCGCACGCCGACGATGCGCGCCCCGTAGGCGCCGGCCGACAGGATCTTCTCCGCTTCGAGGTCGGCGGGAATGAAGACGTACGCCGGCAGGCCGGCCGCGGCGGCGTGGGCGGCGACGGCGCCGGCGAGGTTGCCGGTGGACGCGCAGGCGACCGTGTCGAAGCCGAGCTCGAGCGCCCGCGCGAGGGCGACGGAGACGACGCGGTCCTTGAAGGAGTGCGTGGGGTTCGCCGTCTCGTTCTTGATCCACACGTCGCGCAGCCCGAGCCGCTCGGCCAGGCGGTCGGCGCGGACGAGCGGCGTCCAGCCCGTCGGCAGCGCGGAGCGCGCCGGGCCCTGGAGCGGGAGGAAGTCCGCGTAGCGCCAGAGGGTGTGCGGGCCGGCCTGGATGCGGCGCTTCAGGGCCGGCGCGTCGGAGCTCGGCGGCCGGTAGGCGACCTCGAGCGGGCCGAAGCAGCGCTCACAGACGTAACGCGCCTCGAGGGGATAGGCGGTCGAACACTCCTTGCACTTCAGGGCCTCTGCCGGCATCTGTCAGTTGTCCTCTCGCCCGGAGCCTGCGGCGGGAGCGACGCTTGATGCGAGGCCCTGCACCGCATCTCCCAGGCCGTCGTCTTGGAGCCTGATGGAATTGCCACCGTTTCCGGCCGCGCGAACGGCCGGATGGTTGGCGGGGCTTCATAGGGCCAGTCCCTCCACCCCTCTGGATGCGTACTGCTGTCGGCGGAACGGTAGCGAACCTCGCGGACGCTCACAATCCCACGTCCGGCGAGGGACGAGGCGGACGGCGTAGAATCGGACACGCGATGACGCCGACCGACGACCCCCTGAGTCTCCGGCATGCCCGGGATCCCGAGGACTCCCTTCGGTCGTCGCGGCGCGCGCCGCGAGGCGCCGCGCACACCTGAGCGCGAGGACCCGCGCGTCGAGATCGTCGAGGCGCCCGGCCTCCGCTGGGTCAACATCGAGCGCCCGCGACCGGTCGACCGCGCGTGGCTGGAGGAGCGGTTCGACTTCCACCCGCTCGACTACGAGGACGTCTTCTCGCGCAACCAGCGCCCGAAGGTCGACGAGTACGACGACTACCTGTTCATCGTCCTGCACTTCCCGGCCTACGACAAGACGGTCTCGCGCCTGAACGCCGCGGAGCTCGACCTGTTCGTCGGGCCGGACTTCCTCATCACGCTCCCGAACGAGCCGCTGCAGCCGGTGGAGTACCTGTTCGAGCGCTGCCGCACGAACGAGGAGCTGCGCGAGGAGTACTTCTCGAAGGGTCCCGGCTACCTGCTCTACAAGATCGTCGACGACTGCGTGGACGCCTCGTTCCCGATGCTGCGCAAGATCGGCAACAAGCTCGAGCGGATCGAGCAGGACATCTTCGAGGGGCGCTCGGCCGAGGTGGTGCGCGACATCTCCAACGCCAAGCAGGAGATCATCAACTTCCGCAAGGTCATCCGCCCGCAGCGCGCCGCCTTCCGCGACCTCGAGCGCAACAAGCAGCGCTACATCGCCGAGGACCTCGACATCTACTTCGACGACATCGTCGACGCCTCCGAGCGGATCTGGGACATGCTCGAGAACTTCAAGGAGGTCGTGGAGGCGCTCGAGGACACGAACGAGTCGGCGATCGCCCACCGCTCGACGGAGACCGTGCGCATCCTCACCGCCTTCTCGGTGATCTTCCTCCCGCTGACCCTGATCGCCTCGATCTGGGGCATGAACGTGCACGTCCCGGGCGAGGGCAACGGGGCGGCGTTCTACGTCGTGATCGTCTTGATGGTCGTCGTCCTCGGGAGCCTGCTGGCGCTCTTCCGGCATCGCGGCTGGCTGTAGCGGCGCCGCGCTGATAGAACCGCCCTCACCTGGCCACGGCCCGAGGGAGGAAGCATGACGCAGGTGGAGCCGACGCCCCCCGAGGGCGGCGAAGCGACGCGCCCGATGAACGGCGAGGAGTACCTGGAGAGCCTGCGCGACGGCCGCGAGATCTGGATCCACGGGGAGCGGGTCGACGACGTCACGACGCACCCCGCGTTCCGCAACGGCGTGCGCAGCATCGCCCGGCTCTACGACGCGCTGCACGATCCGGCGACGAAGGACGTGCTGACGATGGAGACCGACACCGGCTCCGGCGGCTACACGCATCCCTTCTTCCGCGCCCCGTCCTCGGCGGAGGACCTCGTGCGCGGCCGCGACGCGATCGCCGCCTGGCAGCGCATGACCTACGGCTGGATGGGCCGCAGCCCCGACTACAAGGCGGCCTTCCTCGCGACGTACGGGCCGAACGCCGACTACTACGCGCCCTACGACGAGAACGCGCGGCGCTGGTACAGGGAGTCGCAGGAGCGCGTGTTCTTCATGAACCACACGCTCGTCAACCCGCCGGTGGACCGCAACAAGGAGATCCACGAGGTCTCCGACGTCTTCATCCACGCCGTCAAGGAGACGGACGAGGGCGTGGTCGTGCGCGGGGCGAAGATGGTCGCCACCGGGTCGGCGTTCTCCAACTACAACTTCGTCTCCTACCACGGCGCGACGCCGATCAAGAAGCCGGAGTACGCCCTGTCGTTCTTCGCGCCGATGAACGCGCCGAACATCAAGCTGATCTGCCGGCCGTCGTACGAGTTCATGGCCGCCACGGTCGGCAGCCCGTACGACTACCCGCTGTCGAGCCGCTTCGACGAGAACGACGCGGTGCTGATCTTCGACGACGCGCTGATCCCGTGGGAGAACTTCCTCATCTACGGGAACCTCGAGATCGCCAGCACCTACCACCTGACCGGCTTCATCTGGCGGGCGCTGCTGCAGGGCTGCACGCGGCTCGCGGTCAAGCTCGACTTCCTCGCCGGGCTGTTCATGAAGACGCTCGACGCGGTCGGCACGGGCGAGTTCCGCGGCGTGCAGGCGTCCATCGGCGAGCTCCTCGCCTGGCGCCACATGTTCTGGTCGCTGACGGACGCGATGTGCCACAACCCGGTCCCGTCCGCGGGCGGCTCCGTGCTCCCGAACATCGAGGCGGCGTCGGCCTACCGGATCCTCTCCAACGTCGCCTATCCAAAGGTCAAGGACATCATCGAGAACCAGACGGCCGGGGCGCTGATCGTCCACCCCTCGAGCTCGCGCGACTGGCGCAACGAGGAGCTGCGCCCGCTGCTCGACCGCTTCTACCGCGGCTCGAACGGCTACGAGGCGGTCGACAAGATCAAGCTCGTCAACCTCCTCTGGGACGCGATCGGCAGCGAGTTCGGCGGCCGTCACGAGCTGTACGAGCGCTCGTACTCGGGCAGCCACGAGCTGACGAAGCTCGAGTGCTACTGGATGGCGAAGGGCGACGGGACGGTCGACCGGCTCAAGCAGTTCGCCGAGCAGTGCATGGGCGAGTACGACCTCGACGGCTGGACGGTCCCGGACATGATCGGCCCGGACGACGTCAGCGTGCTCGGGCGCCCACGCTGAGCGCCGCCGCGGCGGCCGCCCGGCCGGTGCGCACGGCGCCCTCCATGGAGCCGGCGACCCAGTGGTCGGAGCCGGCGACGCAGAACGGCGGCCCGTGCGTGCCGTGCAGCGGCCCGACGGC
>DATMVH010000634.1:0-4721 GCA_035563395.1 Solirubrobacteraceae bacterium | reverse complement strand
CAAGACGGCGATCCGGCGCGCCGCGCACCGGGCGTCGGCCCGGCGGGCGGAGCGCCTGTTCACGGTGCACTACGCCTGCCTGGCGCGCGCGGGCTGACGCGCCGCCGTCACCACCACCCGCGCCGGGAGGTCCGCGGTGTTCGCGAAGGTGTGGGGCACGCCGGCGCGCACGCGGACGCGCTCCCCCGGCAGCACCGCGTGGCGCTCGCCGCCCACGATGAGCGTCGGCATGCCCTCGAGGATCTCGAAGACCTCGTCGTAGGCCGGATGCACGTGCATGGCCGGACCCGCGTAGCCGGCCGGCAGCCGCAACTCGACGACGCGCTCCGGGCCGTCGGGGCCGGGGACGGCGGCGTCGGGGTCGCGCTGCGGCGGGATGGAGCACGGCATGCGGAGGATGGTGGCGCCGGCGGAACCGCGCGCCAATCCCGACGACCCGGGGGATCGCCGCGGCCGGCATCCCCCATCCTGGGGAGGCCGGCCGTGTCACGCGCGCGAGCCCCCCGCGAGCCCGGGGAGCTACACGCGCGTGAAGCGGCGACCGTCGGTGGGCGAGACGGTCTCGTCGAGCGCGACCCGGGCGCCGTTCGCCAGCGCGGCGTCGATGCTGTCCGCGTCCGCGCGCGCCTTCTCCGCCTCGAGCTTGGCGAGCCGCTCCGGCGTGAGCTCGCCGGCGTTCTCGTCCTCGATCCGCTGCAGCCACTCGGCGCCGGCGGCCTGCTCGGCCGCGTCGACGTCGATCCGCCGCGTCCGCGCGTACTTGTCGATCTCCTTGAAGAGCTCGTCGACGAGCCGCTCCTGCGGCACCTTCTTGAGCGGCTTGCCGCGCGAGAAGATCAGCCCCTCGTTCTTCGCGCCGGTGATGCCGAAGTCGGCGTGCGACGCCTCGCCGATGCCGTTGACGGCGCACCCGAGCACCGCCACCTCGATCGGATCCTCGTAGGCGGCGAGCCGGCGCTCGATGTCGGCCACGACCGTGTCCATGTCGAACTGCAGCCGTCCGCAGGTCGGGCAGGCGATCAGGACCGGCCCCTTCTCGCGCAGCTTCAGCGCCTTCAGGATCTCCCACGCCACCTTGACCTCCTCCTCGGCGTGGAAGGTCGAGAGGGAGACCCGGATGGTGTCGCCGATGCCGTCGGCGAGCAGCGTGCCGAGGCCGACCGCGCTCTTGAGCGAGCCCGACCACTTCGTGCCCGCCTCCGTGATCCCGAGGTGCAGCGGGTACGGGATCCGCTCGGACAGCAGCCGGTTGGCCGCGATGGTGTTCGGCACGGACGTCGACTTGATCGACACCTTGAAGTCGCGGAAGTCGAGCCGCTCCATCAGCCCGACGAACTCCACCGCCGCGGTGACCAGCGCCTCGACGGGGTTCTCGCGCTCGAGCGCGTGCAGGTGCTTCGGAAGCGACCCGGAGTTCACGCCGATGCGCATCGGCACCCCCTGGGCGGTGGCGCGCTCGGCGACCTCGGCGACCTTCTCCGGGCCGCCGATGTTGCCGGGGTTGAGCCGCACGCAGTGGGCGCCGGCGTCGATCGCCTTGAGCGCGAGCGTGTGGTTGAAGTGGATGTCCGCGATCACCGGGATCGGCGAGTCGCGCACGATGGTCTTCAGCGCCTCGACGTCCTTGTCGCGCGGGACGGCGACGCGTACGACGTCCGCCCCGGCCTCCGCGACGCGGCGGATCTGGTCCATCGTGGCGGCGAGGTTCGCGGTCTCCGTCTTGGTCATGGTTTGAACCACGACGGGGGCGCCGCCGCCCACCTGCACGTCGCCGACCATGACATGTCGCTGCGAGGCCATCGCGGCCTGAGGATAGAAGGGCCGGCGAGCGGACCGCTACCAGTCGGGCTCCTCGGCGTCGAGCGGATCCGGCTCCACGGCGCGCTGCTGCGCCTCGCCGGGTGCCGGACCCGGCGCGTCGGCGTCGTGACGCGCCGGCTCGTCGCCCCAGTGCCTGTACACGCGCCGGCGCCGCTCGCGCGCCGCGTGCGACGCCGCCTGCGTGGCCGCCGCCGCGGCGATCAGCTCCGCCAGCCGCTTCCTGCCCTCGGTGTTATCCGCCCGCAGTTGATCGAGATGCGCGCGCAGTTCGTCGGGGTTCACGACCAGGGCGTAGTCCATCCCGCCCGCGCCGAAGCGATCGACGTCAGGCGATGCACCGGAAGGGCGGGAACCGGTCGTTACCTGACGGTGATGCCCTCGCCGGTGAGCCGGCCGATGTCGTTCGTGAGCCCCACCATGAAGAGCGCGATGACGAGCGCGAAGCCGACGAAGCCCGCGCGCTCCATGACGCTGAACGGGATCGCGCGGCCCCGGACCTTCTCGGCGACCGCCCAGAAGATGTGCCCGCCGTCCAGCGGCAGGAAGGGGAACAGGTTGATGACGCCGAGCGAGAGCGAGATGAAGGCCAGCAGGGTCAGCGCCCGCTCCGTGCTGAGCTGGATCGCCTGCCGCGTCGTCTCGTAGGAGCCGACCACGCCGGAGATCTGCTCGCGCTTCTCGGCCTCGAAGATCCCCGCGATGATCTCGACGGTGCCCGTGGTGAAGCGCCACATGCTGTCCGCGCTGATGTCCGCGGCCTCGACGAGGCCGACGTCCTGGCGCCCCTGCGCGTAGGAGTAGCCCAGCAGCGGGCGCCCGGCCTCGGCGACGTAGACGGGCGTGATCGTGAACTCGAGCTCGCGGCCGCCGCGCCGCACCGTCACCTCGGCGGGCGTCGTCGCCCGGCAGCCGTCGGTCGCGCGGCCCGCGCACCTGTGCGTCGCGACCTGCTCGCGGAGCACCTCGGGCGCGCCGCGGACGCCGTCGACGGCGACCACGCGGTCGCCCGGCTTCAGCACGGCGGCCGCCGGCATCCGTCGGTCGACGGTGTCGACGCGGTCCGTCACCGTCCCCACGCCCCAGATCGACAGCACGGCCATGAGCAGGACGAAGGCCAGCACGATGTTCACGGCCGGGCCGGCGGCGATCACGACGATCCGCTTCCACACGGGCTGGCGGTAGTAGGCGCGGTGGGCCGCCTCCGGCGGGATCTCCTCGTGCGGGTTCATGCCCGTGATGCGGACGTAGCCGCCGAGCGGCACGGCGCCGATCGCGTACTCCGTCTCACCGCGGCGCACGCGCGCCAGCAGCGGCGGGAAGAAGAGGGCGAAGCGCTCCACGCGCATCCCGACCGCCTTGGCGGCGGTGAAGTGGCCGGCCTCGTGCAGGATGATCAGCGCCGCGAAGCCGAGGAAGGCGAGCAGCCAGCTCATCGCGCGTGCGCCCTCCCCGCGCGCGCGTCCACGAGCTCGGCGGCGACGCGGCGCGCGGCGCCGTCCGCGGCGTAGAGCGACTCGAAGGAGTGCACGCGCTCGGCCGGCAGGCGCTCGAGCGTCCGCTCGACCACCGCCGGGATCCCCATGAAGCCCATCCGGCCGCCGAGGAAGGCGTGGACGGCGACCTCGTTGGCGGCGTTCAGGACGCACGTCGCCGTCCCGCCCGCCTCGGCCGCGGCACGCGCCAGCGCGAGGCACGGGAAGGCCTCGAGGTCCGGCCGCTCGAAGCGCAGCGTCCCCACCGTCGCGAGGTCCAGCCGCCGCACGGGCACGTCGACCCGGTCGGGGTGGTGCAGCGCGTAGGCGATCGGCACCCGCATGTCGGGATGGCCGAGATGGGCGAGCGCGGCGCCGTCGCAGAGCTGCACGAGCGCGTGGACGATCGACTGCGGGTGCACGACCACGTCGATGCGGTCGTACGGCGTGCCGAACAGCCAGTGCGCCTCGATCACCTCGAGCCCCTTGTTCATGAGCGTCGCGGAGTCGATCGTGATCTTGCCGCCCATCGCCCAGGTGGGATGGCGGAGCGCCTCCTCGACGGTCACGGCCTCGAGCTCCGCGGCGCTGCGACCCCGGAACGGCCCGCCCGACGCGGTGAGGACGAGCGAGTCGACCGTGCCCGGCCGCTCGCCCGCGAGGAGCTGGTGCAGCGCCGAGTGCTCCGAGTCGACCGGGATGAGCTGCGCCCCGGTCGCCTCGCACAGCGCCATCACGAGCTCACCGCCGACGACGAGCGACTCCTTGTTCGCCAGCGCCACGTCGACGCCCTCCGTGAGGGCCACGATGGTCGGGCCGAGCCCGGCCGAGCCGACGACCGCGTTGAGCACCAGGTCGGCATCGGCCTCGGCGACGAGCCGGACGAGGCCGTCCGGCCCGGCGAGCACCTCGCCGTCCGTCCACGTCTCCGCGGCGCGCGCGGCGGCGTGCGCGTCCGAGAGCGCGATGCGGCGGACGCCGTGCGCGCGCGCCTGTGCGAGCAGCGCCTCGTGCGACCGCGCGGCCGACAGGCCGACGACCTCGAAGGCGCCGCCGGCGCGGGCGACGACGTCGAGCGCCTGGGTCCCGATGGAGCCCGTGGACCCGAGGATCAGCAGCCGCTTCATCGCCGGGCCATTGTGGCAGCGGCCTTCTCAGCGACAGGTAAGGGCCGGCCACGACCGCCGTGCGCGCCGTGTACGGTCCGCTCCGTGGCCGCCGCCCTGTCCGCGCTCGAGCAGCACGTGGCGGCGGAGGTCGCCCGGCGCGAGCGCGACCTCACCGCGCTGCTGGCGACGCTCCTCGGCTTCGACACCCGCGTGCCGGAGCCCGGCCACGCGCCGCGCGACGAGGCCGCGCTGCAGGCCCTCGTGGCCGCGCGGCTCGAGCGCCGCGGCCTCTCGGTCCGCGTGTGGGAGCCCGACGCCG
>DATMVH010000633.1:0-5912 GCA_035563395.1 Solirubrobacteraceae bacterium | reverse complement strand
CGCTGGCCGACGGAGCGGCGGGAGCCGCCGCCGTGGCGGCGTCCGGCGGCGTCGTGCTCGTGCAGGACCCGGCCGACGCCGCCGTGCCCAGCATGCCCGAGGCGGCGCTCCTCGCCGTGCCGGACGCGCGGATCGGGGCGGCGGCTGAGCTGGGGGAGATGATCGCGGACGTGGTCCCCGAGCTCACGAGCGAGGATCGTCACCACAGAAAGGAGGACCCCGTGGCGACTGATTCGAGTCGCCCTTCGGCGCGCTCCCGCACGCGCCCTGAAGGACCGCCCAGCACATTGACGTGCCCCGAGTGCAGCGGGCCGCTGTGGGAGGAGTCGGCGAACGGCGTGACGCGGTTCCGATGCCGCGTCGGTCACGCGTACACCGAGGCGGTGCTCGTCGAGGCGAAGGGCGGCGAGGTCGAGGCGGCGCTGTGGGCCGCCGTCGAGGCGCTCGAGGAGCACGCCGAGCTCCTGCGGAAGGTCGCCTCCCGGCTCGCGGACAAGGGCGTCCAGCCGACGCCGTCGTCGTTGCGCCGGCGCGCCGACGTGGCGGCGGAGCAGGCGGAGGTGCTGCGCGGCGTGCTCGCGGCCGCGGCGGACCAGCCCGCAGCGGCGCCGGAGCCCGCGTGACGCAGAGCGAGCGCACCGATGCCGCGTTCGAGGCGCTGCTCGAGTTCCTGAAGACCGCGCGCGGGTTCGACTTCACGGGGTACAAGCGCGCGAGCCTCGAACGCCGCGTCCGGCGCCGCATGGAGCAGGTCGAGTGCCTGTCCTTCGCCGACTACCTCGACTACCTCGAGGTCCATCCGGACGAGTACGAGCAGCTGTTCAACACGATCCTCATCAACGTCACGGAGTTCTTCCGCGACCCGCCGGCGTGGGACCACCTCCGCAACGCGTCGCTGCCCGCGCTGCTGGAGCGCAGGCCGGCGCACCAGCCGATCCGGATCTGGAGCGCCGGCTGCGCGACCGGGCAGGAGGCCTACACCATCGCCATGGTCATGGCCGAGCTGCTGGGGGCCGAGGCGTATCGCGACCGGGTGAAGATCTACGGCACGGACGTCGACGACGAGGCGCTCGCGGTCGCGCGCCACGGCACGTACTCGCCGCGCGAGATGGAGAGCGTCCCGCCCGCGCTGCGCGAGCGCTACTTCGAGCGCCAGGAGCAGAACCTCGCGTTCCGCAAGGAGCTGCGGCGCACCTTGATCTTCGGGCGGAACAACCTCGTGGCCGACGCGCCGATCTCGCGCCTCGACGTCCTGTTGTGCCGCAACACGCTGATGTACTTCACGGCCGAGACGCAGTCGCGGATCCTGCGCCACTTCCACTTCGCCCTGCGCGACGACGGCGTCCTCATGCTGGGCCGGTCCGAGATGATGATGTCGCAGCGCGAGTTCTTCGGGGCGGACGAGCTGACGAAGCGGGTGTTCCACAAGCGACCCCCCGCGTCGCTGGAGGCGCGCCTGGGCCGCATGGTGGAGGCGGAGCCCGCGCGCGTCGTCCTCGGAGAGGAGGACACCGGAGCTCGCGAAGCCGCGCTCGACGCGGGCCCCCACCCGCAGCTGATCGTCGCTGCGACCGGAACGCTCGTGTTCGCCAACCAGTCGGCGCGCGCGCTCTTCCGCTTGAGCGACGACGCCATCGGGCGCCCGGTCACGGAACTGTCGGTCGGCCGCGATCCGGTGGACCTGCGGGCGTCGCTCCAGCAGGCGCTGCGCGAGCGGACGCCCGTGTCGCTGGGCGAGGCGTCGTTCATGCCGGCCGACGGCGCCGCCCGCCACCTCTCGGTGACCGTCGTCCCGCTTCTGCGCGACGACGCGCCGGCCGGGGTCCTCGTCTCCTTCGACGACGTCACGCGGTACGCGACCCTGCAGGGCGAGCTCGACCGCAGCCGGCGCGACCTGGAGGCGGCCTACGAGGAGCTGGAGTCGACGATCGACGAGCTGGAGACGACCAACGAGGAGCTGCAGTCGGCGAACGAGGAGCTGCAGACGACGAACGAGGAGCTCCAGTCGAGCAACGAGGAGTTCGAGACGATGAACGAGGAGCTCCAGTCGACGAACGAGGAGCTCGAGACCATCAACGACGAGCTGCGCGATCGCACGGCCGAGCTCAACCGGGTCAACGAGTTCCTCGAGGTCATCCTCACCTCGCTCGGCGTCGCCGTCGCCGTCGTGGACGGCACGGGCCGCGTGCAGGTGTGGAACCGCGGCGCCGAGGACCTGTGGGGCCTGCGCCAGGAGGAGGCGATCGACCGGCACTTCATGGGCCTCGACATCGGACTGGAGCCGCACCGCCTCGCGACCGAGTTGCGGGCGGTGATCAACGGCGGCGAGCGCCGGACGACGACGCTCGAGGCCGTCAACCGGCGCGGGCGGACGATCCGCTGCACGGTGTCGGTGCTGCCGCTCCTCTCGATGGGCGGCGCGGACGGCAAGGTCCGCGGCGCGATCGTGCTGATGGAGGGCGAGGGATCCGACGCCGGCGGGGCCGAGAGCTGACCGCGGACGGGGGCGAAGCGTCGATGCACGCCCGCCGCGCCGAGGAGGCGATCGCGCGGGAGGAGCGGGCGCGCGAGCGGGCGCGCAGCGCAGCCGAGCGCGAGCAGACGGCGCGGCGCGAGGCGGCGGAGGCGACGACGGACACGGGCCGCGCGATCCACGAGCGCGAGGCTGAGGCCCACTCGCGCGCCGTTCGCGAGCACGAGTCGGCGGCGGCGCTCCAGGAGGAGCACGCGCGCCACGAGCGCGACGCCGCGTCCTGACGCGGGGGTCAGCCGTCGCCGCGCGTGCGCGACAGGCGCCGGCTCTCGCGCTGCGCCGAGATGCGGTCGACCAGCGCGGCCGCCTCCTCCCGCAGCGACTGGAAGTCTTCCCGGTGGCGCTTGTTGTCGGCCTTCAGCGCGTCGAGCGCGTCGTACAGGTCGGCGATCCGGCCGATCTCGGGCAGGGTGGCGGCCGGCTCGGCCGCCGGCACCCGGACGGGCTCCGGGGTTGGGGTCGGGAAGCGGCGCCGCCGCGACCGGATGACCCGTGCGGCCTCCTCGGTGGGCACGCCGACCGGCTCGCCGGTCAGGAGCCAGCCGCCGTCGGGCCGGCGAACGAGCTCGCCGCGCTCGGCGAGGTGCCCGAGCGCGGTCGACACCGTGGGCCGCCGGGCGCCGACGAGCTGGGCGATCACGCGGTGCGGCAGCGGGACCGGCACGGAGATGCCGTCGGGGATCACGCGTCCCCAGCGCTCGCTGAGGTGCCAGAAGAGCGCGAGGAGCCGCCGCTCGACGCCGTTGAGCTGCGAGATCGCCTGCGTCATCGCGAGCCGCTGCGCCCGCTCCGTGAGGCGGTCGATCAGCATCGCGTTGACCTCGGGATACCGGGCCAGCTGCACGGCGAAGTGGCGGTCGAGGATGGCGAAGCGCGCCTCCTCCACGATCGTCCAGCGGACCTCGGCGCGCATGAGCTGCGAGGGCGGCTGCGCCTGCCACGGGCGGACGATGTCGCCCGGCCCGAGGAGCTCCGCCGACACGTTGTCCTCGAGCGCGATCTCGCGCGCCACCACGCCGTCGATCAGCAGGAGGCCGACGTGCTCGGGACCCGCGGACCGGAGGCGCTCGGCGTCCCACGGACCGCGCTCGAGCGAATGGATCCGGGTGAGGAGCTCCCGGCGGGCATCGACGAGGCGTTGTCCCTGAAGCAACCGGCCAAGCTCGGGATCGGCGTCCAGCAGATGGATCCGCCGCGGCGTCGTCACTGCGGTGACACGCTACCGCGCACGGAGCGTCAGCACGCGTTCTCGTCCGTAGACGAACGAAATACCGCGGTGTATGGCGCGTGTGGTCACGGGGATGACGACTTCGCGCGCGGGCGTGCCGCGAACGGCGTGCCCCGGCGGCGCCGGTACGCTGTAGCGCACCTTGGGCGAACTCGGCGGATTCCTGCGCATCACCCGCGGGCCCACGCCGCAGCGCGATCCGCGCGAGCGCGTGGCCGACTACACGGAGATCTACCGCACGCTGCCGGAGGAGCGGGCGGCGGCGGAGGGTGCGCGCTGCATGGAGTGCGGCGTGCCGTTCTGCCACGACGGCTGCCCGCTGGGCAACCTGATCCCGGACTGGAACGACCTCGTCTACCAGCAGCGCTGGCGCGAGGCGATCGACCAGCTGCACGCCACGAACGACTTCCCGGAGTTCACGGGGCGCATCTGCCCGGCGCCGTGCGAGCCGGCCTGCGTGCTGGCCATCAACGACGACCCCGTGGCGATCAAGAACATCGAGCTCGCGATCGTCGAGCGCGCATGGGAGGAGGGCTGGATCGTGCCCTCCCCGCCGGCGCACCGCACCGGCCGGCGCGTGGCCGTCGTCGGATCGGGGCCGGCGGGCCTCGCCGCCGCGAACCAGCTCAATCGCGCCGGCCACACCGTGACGGTGTTCGAGCGCGACGAGGGGCCGGGCGGCCTGCTGCGCTTCGGCGTGCCCGACCCCAAGCTCGAGAAGTGGGTGATCGACCGCCGCGTCGCGGTGATGGAGGCCGAGGGAGTGCTGTTCCAGTACGGCGCCGACGTCGGCGCCGGGCTGCCGACCGAAGAGCTCGTGGAGACCTTCGACGCGGTGATCCTGGCCGTCGGCTCGCGGGTGCACCGGCCGCTGCGGATCCCCGGCACCGGCCTCGCCGGCGTCCGGTTCGCCATGGACTACCTCTACGCGCGCAACCGCTGGGTCGCGCGCGGAGAGCAGCCCGCCGGCGACGACCCCGAGCTGACCGCCGCGGGCAAGCACGTCGTCGTCATCGGCGGCGGCGACACCGCGATGGACTGCGTCGCCAACGCCACCCGCGAGCGCGCCGAGAGCGTCACGGTGCTGGACACGTATCCGGCTCCGCCGGGGCCGGCCGCGCGCGACAGCGTGCCGTGGCCGCAGGCGCCGCGCCGCCTCGTCTCCACCTATGCCCTCGACGAGGGAGGCGAGCGGCGCTGGACGCAGACCGCGTTCGAGCTGGAGGGCCGCGACGGCCACGTGGTCGCCGTGCGCGGGAGCTACGTGACGCCGCCGCCGGACCCGCAGCCGGTCGCCGGCACGGAGTTCTCGATGCCGGCCGACCTCGTGCTGATCGCCATCGGCTTCTCCCATCCGGAGCACGAGGGCCCCGTCCGCGACCTGCGGCTCGACCTCGACCGGCGCGGCAACGTCAAGGCCGGCGCGTACGCCACGTCGCATCCCGGCGTCTTCGCGGCCGGCGACGCGCGGATGGGCCAGTCGCTGATCGTGAACGCGATCGCCGAGGGGCGCCGCTGCGCGCGGGTGGTCGACCGCCACCTCGCCGCGCTGCCCGTCGGCTGAGCGGGGCGCCGCCCGGCTCCCCGCCGGGCGCCGTGCTGAGATGTTGGTCGTGAGCGACACCCGAGGAAACCGATGACCCGGAGACTCGAGGCGGGGCCGCTGGTGGTGACGCTGGGCGCGTTGTTGCTGCTCGTCGGCCTGTTCCAGCCGTGGTACACCGGCGAGCTGACCGCGTGGGAGGTCTTCGAGGTCTGGGATCTCGTGCTCGCGGCCCTCGCGCTTGCGGCGATCGGTGCGGCGATCGGCCTCGTGAGCCCGGACGTCGCCCTGGTCGACCGCCGCTGGCTCCCTGCGACGGTGATCGCGGCGGTGGTCGTCGTCGCGGTCGAGATCCTCGACCCGCCGCCCGCCGCGACGGGGCAGGACCCGGACCTGGGTGCGTGGCTCGCGCTCGCCGGCGCCGTCCTCATGGGCGCGGGCGCGATGCTCACCTTCAGCCGCGTGCGGCTCGCCCTGACGGTCGAAGGCCGCGACCCGCGCCGCCACGTCCCCGCGGTCGACGCCCGCGGTGAACCGGAGCAGCCGACGTCCGACGAGCCGGCCGTGTCGCCGGCGGCGGCCGGAGGCGGGCTGTTCGCCCGGCCGCG
>DATMVH010000632.1:0-3372 GCA_035563395.1 Solirubrobacteraceae bacterium | reverse complement strand
CGGATGCCGAGATCGCCAGTCTGGCGCGGGCGCTGCTGCTGCTTCTGGCCGCCGTTCTCGGCGGGCTTGGGGACCTTCTTGCCCGTGAGTGCGGCGTCGGCCATGGTCTGGTCGACCGCCGTGGCGGCCGCCTTCACCTCGATGCCCGCAGCGACGAGCTTCCGTACCACCTCGGCGGACGGCATGTCGTACTTCTTGGCTAGCTCGTGGACGCGGATCTTGGCCATGTGTGAATGAAGTCTACGGTCTCCTCGGGGATGGAAACGGGCCTACGGAAGGCCCGTTGGAAGCCGCGCCGTGCAACGGCGGCCTCCCAGCAGTCATGCGCCTCGTGGAGCCAGGCGCCGCGTCCGGGGAGAGCGGCCGCGGGATCGGGCACGAGTGCCCCATCTACGTTAGCGAAGCGGCGCAGCTCGGAGCGCCCGCTGGAAGCCGCGCCGTCTGACGGCGGCCTCCCAGCAGTCGAGTGCCTCGTGCAGCCAGGCGCCGCGACCGGGGAGCCTGGTCTCGGGATCGGGCACGAGTGCCCCATCTACGTTAGCGAAGCGACGGAGCCGCGCCCGCGGTTCGCGCGCGCGGCAGCCGGCGCAGCTGCGAAGGCCCTTCAGGCGTGGCCGACGCGGTCGGTGGGCTTGCCCTCGAGCGCCTGGTGCGCCTCCAGACCGCAATAGCGCGACCCCGCCAGCGAGGCGTTCGGGCAGCGCCGGCCGTTGCCCAGGATCGCCGCGCAGCGGCCGCCGAGCTCCTCTTCCTCGTAGCCGGAGTCCTGCTCCTCCTTGGCGAACTCCGTTTCCGAGCGGATGTCGACGCGCCAGCCGGTCAGCCGGGCGGCGAGGCGGGCGTTCTGGCCCTCCCGGCCGATGGCCAGCGAGAGCTGGTCGTCCGGCACGATCACCGTCGCCTGGCGGTTGTCGTCGTCGACGAGGACCTCGCGCACGCGCGCGGGGCTGAGCGCCTTGGCCACGAAGCGGGCCGGCTCGTCGTTGTACGGGATGATGTCGATCTTCTCGCCGCGCAGCTCGGAGACGACCATCCGCACGCGCGAGCCGCGCGGGCCGACGCAGGCGCCGACCGGGTCCACGCCGTCGGCGTGCGAGACGACCGCGATCTTCGAGCGGTAGCCGGGCTCGCGGGCGACGTTCGTGATCTCGACCAGCCCGTCGGCGATCTCCGGGACCTCGAGCTCGAACAGCTTCTTGATCAGCTCGGGATCGCGGCGGGAGACGATGATGCTCGGCCCGCGCGTGGAGGACGAGACCTCCTTGATGACGGCCTTGATCCGCTGGGAGTGGTCGTAGCGCTCGCCGTCCACCTGCTCGGACTTCGGGAGCAGCGCCTCGACGCGCTCGCGCAGCTGGACGAGCGTGTAGCGGGAGTCCGACTGCTGGACGATGCCGGTGATCAGCTCGCCCACGCGGTCGCGGTACTCCTCGAACATCATGTCGCGCTCGGCCTCGCGGATGCGCTGCAGGATCACCTGCTTCGCCGTCTGCGCGGCGATCCGGCCGAAGTCGTGCGGGGTGACGTCGCGCGTCTCGATCTGGTCCTCGAACTCGGCGATGCGGGCGGGATCGATCTCCGGCGCCTCCGGGATGATCACCTCGCCCGTCTCCGGGTCGACGCGGCGCTCGAGCTCGCCCGTGGCGTGCTCCTCGGCCTCGTCGAGCAGCTGGTCCTCGAGGTCCTCCGGAAGGATGAGCTCCTCGACCCGGTACTCCCCGAGGTCCGGGTCCATGCGCACGCGCGCGTACCGGACGGCGTCCGGCTGCTTCTTGTAGGCGGAGAGCAGCGCGTCCTCGAGCGCGTGGATGAGCTTGTCCTCCGCGATCCCCTTCTCGCGGGCGAGCGCCCGGACGGCGTCGACGATCTCCTGTGACATGTGCTCAGTCTCCCAGCAGGTTCGAACGCATGATGTCGGCGTAGGCGATCGACACCACGCCTCCTTCGGCGGCGACGGTCACGCCCTCGTCCGTGGCGCGCAGCAGCTCGCCGGTGAAGTTGCGCCGGCCGTCGTGATCGCCGCGCGTGCGCACGCGCGCGCGACGGCCGACGAAGCGGCGGAAGTGCTCGGGCTTGGTCAGCGGCCGGTCGGCGCCCGGCGAGGAGACCTCGAGCGCGTAGCGCTCGCGCACCTCCGGGAGGTGGCGCGTGACGCGCTCGCACAGGTCCAGGCTGACGCCCTCCGGGTGGTCGATGAACACGCGCACGAGCCGGCCCCCGACGACCTCGGCGAGGAGCACCTCGACGTCGGGCTCCACGCCTGCCAGTCGGGCCTCGATGTCGGCCTGGATTGCGCTCATCCTCCTGCTCACCTCCACAAAAAAAGCGGGCCTACGCCCGCTTCCCGAAACGACCCGCTCGGGGTCGCGAAAGCTGTCTGTCTGTTATAGCACCGCGGCGCCGTTCCGGCGACCCGCCGGCGGCCGGCTCGGACGCCGCGGCGGGTCAGGCCGCGGCGGCCCGGGCGCGGGCGCGGTCCCGGTAGATCCTGTAGTCGCGCCGGTCCGGCCGCAGGCACGCGGCGAGGGCCAGCGGCTTGCGTGCTTCGGCCGGGCGCCCGCACTCCATCAGCGAGCGGCCGAGGCAGAAGAGGGCGTAGTCGTTCGTCGGCGCACGCTCGACGACGGCCTCGAACTCGACGACCGCCTCCTCGAACGCGCGCGAGCGGAAGTAGGCGCGGCCGAGCGCCTCGCGGATCGACGTCTTCTCCGGCTCGATCTCCGCCGCCTTGCGCAGCGGGATCGTCGCTTGGTGGAAGTCGCCGCCCTCGAGGAGGGCGGTGCCGCGCTGGAACAAGTCGTAGACCTCGGACATCCGGAGTCAGTGTAGGGCCGCGGCGGGCGGCGCAGAAGGTCGCAGCTCCGCCACGTCGCGGACGTCGACGAGCGCGTCGAGGCGCTCGCGCAGTCCGCGGCCGTGGCGCTCGTCCACGCAGACCTCGAGATCGAGCCGGGCCCAGCCGGCCTGGCGCGCGGGGCCGTAGGACAGCGCCGCGACCGTGGCCCGGCGGCGGAGGAGCAGGCCGCAGACGCGCAGCAGCACGTCCGGGGTGTCCGTGACGAGGAGGGAGAAGCGGCGGGTCATGGGGGCTCCGGGATCCGTCCTCCCGAGCCGCGGTGCGCCGTGCCGCCCACGGTCCGGTCGGACCGTCGCGGGCCTGCGGCGCGCGTGGCGTGCCGAGGCCCTAGGTGGCAATGGCGATGATGCGGGCGACGGCGCGCAGAGCCGGCGGCGAGGCGGCGGTGCGGGACGGCGCGGGCATCGCCGCGAGCATAGACGCTGCGGCGGGCCTCGCGCGTGCGTCAGGCGCGCGCGCGGCGGACGATCTCGACGTCGTCGTCCTCGTCGCGGTGGCGCGCCGGCGGCCGCGGC
>DATMVH010000631.1:0-5067 GCA_035563395.1 Solirubrobacteraceae bacterium | reverse complement strand
GCTCGAGCGCCTGTGGGTCGAGCGTGCCGCCGAGCCAGCGCTGACACAGCCGTGCGTCTCGAAGCCGAGGGTGCGATACAGCGGCGCGCCCTCCGGCGTCGCGAAGAAGCCCGCGATCCGCTCGCCGGATTCCTTGAGCGGAAGCAGGGTCAGCAGCCGCCCGATCCCGCGCCGCCTCGCGCGCTCCCTGGTGCCGACGCCGAACAGCCCGGCGACGCCGCCGCCGCAGCAGAGCAGCGTCACGCCCGCCGGCTCGCCGTCGGCGAAGGCGATCCACTGACGCCACGGCACGTTGCGCCAGCCGCGCAGCGCGGCCGGCATGATCCACGCCTCCTCGCCGAGCGCCGGGAACGCGTAGATCTCGCGCAGCGTCGCCGCCCACAGGCGGTACCCGGCCTCGTCGCACACCTCCTCGACCGTGACGTCCGGCGGCACGGCGGGCTCCGCCAGATCCGCGATCCGGGCCTCCATCCACGGCGCCTCGCGCTCGAACTCCGTCGCGCCGGCGCGCGCGGCGGCCTCCACGACGTCCGCCGGCGTGTGCGGCGGCGTCCACAGGAACCACGGGAGGCCGGCGTCGGCCAGCGCCGCCGTCGCGTCCGCGGCCGTGTCGCAGCTCCCGGCCTCGGGCGTCGCGATCACGCCGTTGAACATCGGCCAGGGAATCGACGTCCGGCACCACAGGACGCCGCCGCGGGCATGGACCTCGCCGCCCGGCAAGGCGCCGAGGTAGGCGCGCAGGTGCGCGTGCACGCGATCCACCCGGCGATCCTGATCCGCCGGGCCCGACCCCCGGCGCTACTCGGGCGGGTGCACGCGGCGCAGCTCGCCCGTGCTGTAGGACAGGTAGAAGAAGCCGCCGTCCGGCGCCGTGACGATCGTGGACGGCGCGCCCGCGCTCGAGGCCAGCTCGACCGGCTGCCCGTCACGCCGCCCGCGGTCGTCGAGCCGCTGCCCGCGAATCCAGCCGGCCACGAAGTCGCCGTAGACCAGCATGCCGCGGCGCTCGCGCGGGACCGACGGGCCGGAGAGGAACCCGCCGAGGACGATGGTCGCCCCGACGTCGCGGCCGTACGCGTCGACCGGCGCGCGCGCGGCGGTCGCGCCGCGTTCGTACATGCGCCGGCAGAGCGCCGTCTTGGCGTAGACCGGCTGGCGCTCGCGGCCCTCGAAGCACGGCCACCCGTTGTTGGAGCCGCGCGGAGCCACGGCGATCTCCTCCGCCGTCACCCAGCCGACGTCGCCCACGTACGGCGTCTCGCTGCCGGGACGCAGAGCCATGCGGAAGGGGTTGCGGAAGCCCATCGCCCAGACCTTGGAGCGGTTCGCGCGGAGGTCGCCGGTCGCCCACGGGTTGTCCCGCAGCCCGCGACCGTTGCGCGTGATGCGCAGCACCTTGCCGCCCAGCGCGCCGGGATCCTGCGCGCTGAACGCCGTGGCCTCGACGCGCTCCTTCCCGCCGCCGTCGCCCGTGGCGACGAACATCGTGCCGTCGCGCGCGAACTCGATGTCCCCGCCGTCGTGGTCGACGTCGGAGGGCAGGCAGTCGCTGCCACGCGGCAGATCGCCGCAGGAGCCGCGCCCGTCGCGGCCCAGGAGCACGCGCTCGCTCGCGGCGTCGGCGCGCCCGTCGCGGACGGTGAAGCGGCTCAGGCGCACCGTGCGCGGGCCCTCCGCCGGCCCCGAGTCGTCCTCGCGGACATACAGCGCGTAGAGGAAGCCGTTGCGCGCGAAGGCCGGATCGACCTGGATCGCCATCAGCCCGCGGAAGAAGGCGGTGTTGACCCGGTCGCGCAGGTCGAGGAAGTGCTGCGGCTCAAGGCGGCCGTCCGGCGCCGCGACGCGCACGAGCCCGTCGCGCTGCGAGATCAGGATCCGCCCGTCCGGGAGGAAGCCGACGTCGGTCGGCTCGCGAACCCCGGAAACGACGACGTCCTGCTGCAGCCCGTCGGCGAGCTCCGTCGACACCGCGTCGCTCGGCGACGCCCGCATCCCGCAGTCGAGCGAGGTCAGCTTGCACGCCGCGGCACCGCCGGCGCCCGCGACGACGAGCGCCCCGGCGATGAGCATCAGAACGACGACCGGTCGACTCATCCGCGGCATCGTAGGCGACGTCGCGTGCCGGCCCGCCGCCATTCGGCGGGTTTTCGCCGGTCAGGCGGCGAGCGCGGCGAGCATCGCGGCGTTGTCCACGTACGCGTGCATGCCGGTGATCCGGCCGTCCCGGACCGTCCAGACGTGGGTCTCGTCGACGGCGAACTCGTGGCCGCTGCGCACCACGTACCCGCACGTGCGGCCGTTCTCCACCACCGTGTCGCCGGCCACGATGAGGCGGTCGACCTCGACCTGCGTGCGGATGTGCGCGACCAGCGTGCCGAAGAAGCGCAGCGCCTCGTCGATGCCGCGATACGTGCCGCCCCACGGAACCTCCGCCGACTGCCGGATCTCGACGCCCGGGTCGAGCAGCGCGACGAGCGCCTCCACGTCGCCGCGCCCGAACGCCTCGTACACGGACCGCACCACGTCCACGGCCGCCGGCCCGCTCGCGACCTGCTCTCCTGCCATCTCGCGCCACCTCCGTCGATCTCGATCAACTTGAGATCAAGATACATGGAGTCGAGCAGACGTGTCAAGACGTCGAGCATCTCGCCGTCGAGGTAGGATGGCGCGCGTGGCCGCTCCCGACCGCCTCGACCAGCTCGTCGCACAGTGGGCCGAGCAGCGGCCCGACTTGGACACGGAGGTCATGGCGGTCGTGGGCCGCGTGCTCGCGGTCGGCGAGCTCGTGGGGCGCCGGATCGACCGCTCGGCCGCTCGGCACGGGCTCGACCGCGGCCAGGGCGACGTGCTCTTCACCCTTCGCCGGGCGGGCCCGCCGTACCGGCTGTCGCCGTCGCGGCTCGCCGCGTCGCTGCTCGTGACGAGCGGCACCATGACCAACCGCCTCGACCGGCTGCAGCAGCGAGGTCTGATCCGGCGCGCGCCCAATCCCCACGACCGCCGCGGCATGGACGTGGAGCTCACGCCGGAGGGCGTCGCGCTCGCCGACGCGCTCGTCGCCGAGCACGTGGCCAACGAGCAGGAGATGCTCGCGCCGCTCAGCCCGCGCGAGCGCGATCAGCTCGTGCGGATCACGCGCAAGCTGTACGCGCACCTCGCGTGATCGGTCATGGACGGCGGAGCCGGATTGACGACCGAGCTGATCGTCGTGCCGTACACCGCGCCGGGTGAGCCTGCAGCTCGACGTACGATCGGCGGTTCGCCTCCGGGCGCACGGTCGCGGCCGCGGCCCCCGCCGTCCTCGACCTGCTGGGGCGCTCTAGTCCGTCCGCGAGAACCTCCGGATCGCGACACCCATCATCGCCAGGCCCAGCAGCACCACCACCCCGACCTCGACGAGCGACGGCACCCGCCAGCCGAACCACGTGACGCCCGGGTCCAGCGTCCGCCGCGCCGCCTCGGAGACGTCGAGGTGGCTGAACACCAGGTGGCGCATCGGGTCCACCGCGTAGGTCAGCGGGTTGATCCGGTTGAGCACCTCCAGCCAGGCCGGCAGCCCGGCGACGGGATAGAGCGCGCCGGAGAGGAAGAGCATGGGGAACACGACCATCTGCATCACCCAGGTGAAGGTCTGGGCCTGCTTGATCGTGACGGCCACCAGCACGCCGAACGCGGTCACCGTGAACGCCAGCAGCACCAGCAGGCCGAGCGCGCCGAGGAGCAGCACCGGGTCGTAGGGGACGTCGACGAAGCCGGCGAGCGCCAGCACGATCGCGCCCTGCGACGCCGCGATGGTCGCCGCACCCAGGCACTTGCCGACGATGATCGACGTCCGGCTGACCGGCGCGACCATCATCTCCCGCAGGAACCCGAGCTCCCGGTCCCAGACGAGCGAGGCGGCGCTGATCATCGCCGTGAACAGCACCGCGATGCAGACGACGCCGGGGAAGATGAACGTCTTGAGGTCGACGCCGTCCGTGGACGCGGCCGACAGCGACTGCAGGCCGGAGCCCAGCACGAACAGGAACAGCAGCGGCTGGATCAGCCACGTCATGGTCTGGGCGCGGTTGCCGAGGAAGCGGATCATGTCGCGGCGCCAGACGGTCTTCACCGCCCGCGCCTCCGAGCGCCACGTGCGCTCCGGGACCCGGACGGCGACGACGTCGGCGACGAGGGCGCTCATCGCTTCGCCCCTGCCATCGCGCGCATCATGGCCCGGTTCAGATCGGCCGGGCCGCCGGTCTCCGCATCGCGGATCGTCGTGCCCGTGTGACGCATGAAGACGTCGTCCAGCGTCGGCCGCGACACGGCGACCGACGTGATGGCGACGTCCAGCTCGGCGAACAGCCGCGGGACGAACGCCTCGCCGTTCTCGACGTGGAACGTCACCGCGCCCTCGGCCACCGAGGCCTCGATGCCGAAGCGGTCCCGGAGCGCGGCCAGCGCCGCGTCGTCGTCGGCCGTGCCGAGCACCACGCGGTCGGCGCCGACGCCGGCCTTCAGCGCTTCGGGCGTGTCCAGGACGACGATCTCGCCGCGGTCCATGATCGCGATGCGGTCGCAGAACTCCGCCTCGTCCATGTAGTGCGTGGTCATGAAGATCGTCGTCCCCTCGGCCTCCCGGAGCGCCCGGATGTAGCGCCAGATCGAGCTGCGCGTCTGCGGGTCCAGGCCGATCGTCGGCTCGTCGAGGAACAGCACGCGCGGCGAGTGCATCAGCCCGCGGGCGATCTCCAGGCGCCGCTTCATGCCGCCGGAGAAGGTCAGCACGGGCTGGTCGCGCCGGTCGGCCAGGCCGACCATCTGGAGCACCTGATCCATACGGGCCGGGATCACTCCGGGGTCGATGCCGTACAGCTCGGCGTGCAGGCGCAGGTTCTGCTCGACCGTCAGGTGGACGTCCAGCGTGGGGTCCTGGAAGACCAGGCCGATGTGGCGGCGTACACCATCGCGCTGGGCAACAACGTCGAAGCCGCTGACGCGCGCCGCGCCGGACGTGGGCGTGGCGAGGGTGCAGAGCATGTTGATCGTCGTGCTCTTGCCGGCGCCGTTCGGCCCGAGGAAACC
>DATMVH010000630.1:0-9400 GCA_035563395.1 Solirubrobacteraceae bacterium | reverse complement strand
GGGCTCGGCGCGCCCGACCGCATTCCGCGCGGGACGGCGCGCGGCGCCTCGGCGCCCGCCCGGGGTCGCGTGCCTGATTACGACCCGCGCCGCTTGGGGACACCCGCGGCATGGACCGTTCCGCCGAGTCCGTCGCCCACTCGATCGACGGCGCCGTCCGCTCGGCCATCTCGCAGGCCATCGTCCGCATCCACGCCGAGCGCTACGGCAAGGGCGCGACCCAGGCCAAGACGTACGCGTGGGACAACGTCGTCGTCACCGTGCTCGCCGACGTCCTGACGACGGCCGAGCGCACGCTCGTGGAGGTCTCGCGCCCCGACACCGTCCGTCACGTCCGCGCGGCCTTCCAGGAGACGAACGAGGCGACGTTCCGCACGGCGGTCGAGGCGATCACGGGCCGGCGGGTGCGTTCCTTCATGTCCCAGGTCGACCCCGCGACCGGCTACGGCGTGGAGGTCTTCATCCTGGAGCCGCAGACGACGCCCGGCGACGGCGCGGGCTGACGCCGAGGCGGGCGCTCAGAGCGCCTCGAGGTCCCCGCCCGCCAGCTCGTCCTCGCGACCGCCGACCTCGGCGCGCTCCGCCAGGAGCCGGCGCGCGTGGAGCAGGTCCTCGGAGCGCCCGACGGTCAGCGCCCCCACGAGCCGGCCCTCGTGCAGCTGGAAGACGGTGAACGCGCCGTCGGCCGCGGAGCCGCGCACCACCTCGCGGTCCCAGCGCTCGGCCGGCCCCACGTACTCCGCGGTGCACCAGTCCGACAGGTCCGACCAGAAGTACGGGACCTCGTCGAACGGCCGGCGCGAGCCGAGCATGCCGGCGGCGACGTGCTTGCCGTGGGCGAGCGCGACCTCGAAGTGCTCGATCCGCACGCGCCGCCCGTGCAGCACGGAGTCGTACTCGCAGATGTCCCCCGCCGCCCACACGCCGGGCGCCGAGGTCTCGAGCGCGGCGCTGCAGCGCACGCCGCCCGACTCCCCGAGCTCGAGCTTCGCCGCCCGCGCGAGCATGACGTCGGGCACCGCGCCCGTGCCCATCACCACCATGTCGGCGTCGAGCACCGCGCCCGAGGCGCACACGACGCGCTGCACGCGCGCGTCGCCCTCGAAGCGCTCCAGCGAGTCCGCGCAGTGCAGCTCGACGCCCTTGGAGCGCAGGAGATCGGCGAAGAAACGCCCGGCAGTGGGGCCGAAGCCGGTCTCCAGCGGCTCGCCCTCCGTCATCACCATGGCGCAGCGGCGCCCCAGCGAGGTCAGCGTCGCGGCGACCTCGCAGGCGATGTAGGAGCCGCCGACCAGGACGACGCGCTCCGCCTCCTCGGCCTCGGCCCGGATCGCGTCGGCGTTCCCGAGCGCCCGCAGGTAGTGGATGCCGTCGAGCTGACCGCCGTCCACGCGCAGCCGCCGGACGTTCGCGCCGGTGGCGAGCAGCGCGACGCCGAACTCGACGACCTCCTTGGTCGAGAGCGTGGCGGTGCGAGCCGCCGCGTCGAGCTTCATCACGCTCGTGCGCGTGGCCAGCTCGATCCCCCGCCCGGCGTACCAGGCCGCGTCGTGGAGGAGGCACTCGTCGCGGCTCATCGTCCCCGCGAGGTACTGCTTCGACGCCGGCGGCCGCTCGTACGGCGGGTCGGGCTCGCGGCCCACGAGCAGGACCTCCCCGTCGAAGCCGCCCTTGCGCAGCGCCTCGGCGCACGCGGCGCCGGCCACGCCGCCCCCCGCGACGAGCGCCGCCACCGAGCGGTCAGCCACGCCGGCCGTTCGAGACGAACCAGCCCGTGATGTCCTCCTCGAGCCCCGGGTCGAGGACGACGAGCACCTCGTCGCCCGCCTCGACGACCGTGTCGCTCGTGGGAACGAACCCGGCGCCGTCGCGCAGGACGGAGATCACCAGGGCGCCCTCGGGCAGCGTGACGTCGGCCACGCGCCTGCCGGCCGCCGCGGAGTCCTCCCCCACCACGAGCTCGATGATCTCCAGCCGCTCCTCGGGCAGGTCGAGCAGGTGGACGAGCCCGTAGCGCGGCACCTCGTGCTCGATAAGGCGGAGGATCAGGTCGGTGGCCGAGACGGCGGGCTGGATCCCGAGGAGCTTGAAGTGGACGAGGTTCCGCGGGTTGTTGCAGCGGGCGATGATGCGCTCGCAGAGGTACTTCTCCTTCGCCACCTGGCAGATCAGGATGTTGTCCTCGTCGTCGCCGGTCACCGCGACGACGAGATCGGCGCGCTGGATGCCCGCCCGCTCGAGCACCCACAGCTCCGTCGCGTCGCCGTACTGCACGGCGTGCTCGAGCTCCTGCTCGACCGTGAGATAGCGGCGCCGGTCCTGCTCGATGACGGTGACCTCGTGGCCCTTCTCCAGCAGCTCGCGCGCGAGGTTCCAGCCGACCTTGCCGGCGCCGGCGATGATCACGTACAACCCTGTCCCGGCCATCAGACCGCCTCCAGCGCGGCCTTCTCGAGCTGCTCGATCGCGATCTGGGTCGGGCAGATCGTGTGCACGCCCTGCTCGGCGTACCACGCGGCCCGGCGCGGATCCAGCACGCGGGCGATGACCTTCGGGACCTCGAAGCGGCGCTGGGCGATCTGCGACACGACGAGGTTCGTGTTGTCGCCGTTCGTGGAGGCGATGAAGACGTCCGCCTCGTCGATGCCGGCCTCCACGAGCGCGTCGATCTCGAGCGCGGTGCCGATCGTGAACCGGCCGCCGGCCTCCTCCCACGAGCGGCCGAGCTCGACGTCGAGGCGCTCGTGCGACAGCGGGTCCTCGTCGAGGACGGAGACCTCGTGGCCCGCGCGCAGGGCCGAGGTCGCGACGGAGGCACCCACGCGACCCGCGCCGATGACGAGGACGAACATCGGGCGCTGACTCTAGTTGATCGGTCCCACGGGATGGCCCACCGGCGGCTCCCCGTCCTCGGCCGCCGCCGACGCCGGGCGCGTCGGGTCGGTCACGGCGTCGCTGGCCGGCGGAGCGGTGAGGATCACCCGGCACGGCGCCTTCTGCACGACGTAGCGCGTCGTCTCCCCCACGTAGGTGTCGTGCAGGCCCTGCTTGCCGCCCATCCGCAGGCCGCCGCGGAGGCGGGTGGGCTCCTCGGCGGCCAGGATGATGGCCTCGACGCCGCGGCGGTTGGCCTCGCGGACGATCGCCTCGCCCGCGCGGCGGGCGCGGACCGTCGCCGTCGCCACCTCGACGCCCTCGTACTCCTCGCCCACGGCGCGGGCGCGGGCGAGCGCCTGGCGCGCGCGCCGCAGCTGCGCCTCGGGGACGCGCGCGTCGATCGGCAGGGCCATCGGGATCTCGAAGATCCACAGCGCCTCGATCACCGCGCCGCCCTCCCCGAGGTCCTCGTTCTCCTCGCCGGCGAGCCGGCCCGCCGTCTGCATGATGTCGTCGTCGAGCGGCGTCCCGAGGATGGGGACGAGGATCGACCCGAACTCCGCCTCGACCTCGTGCCGGGTCAGCGCCTTGGCCGGGACGCTGACGCGCTTGAAGATCGGCTTGCCCTCCGAGGTGCGGTAGACGACGTAGAGCACGACGCCGAAGACCATCCAGCCGGGTCCGACGATCCGCGCGGCGTCGTGGAAGAACAGCACGGAGGCGAACGCCACGACGCTGAGGAAGAGGCCGAGCATCGCCGTGACGGGCAGCTCCGCCCCCGTGGGGAGCCGGACGTTCAGCGGGATCTTGTAGGGCCGGTCGCGCTCCGGCTCGCGGACGCGCAGCCGCAGCACCGACAGGTGGACGAGCACGAAGGCGAGCGTGGCGCCGAAGGCGTAGATCGCGGCGAGGAACTCGAGGTCCGCGGGGGCGACGAGGGCGAGCGAGAGCACCGCGCCGAGCCCGATGACCACGACCGGCGTGTTGTAGGTCGGGTGCAACCGGCCGACGAGCGAGGGGATCTGGCGGTTGAGCGCGAGCGAGTAGCCGAGCCGGGAGAGGCCGAGCGTCGCCGCGTTGCACGCGACGACCAGGAGCGCGACCGCCGTGACGGCCACCACGTAGCGCAGCGGCTCCCGGAGCCAGGCCTGCTCGAACGAGGTGACGAGGCCCAGCACCGGCGCCTCGACCCACCGGTTCCCCGTCTGCGGCAGCACGGACGAGGCGACGAGCGCAAGACCGATGTAGGGGATCGCCGCGGCCGGCACCCGGACGGCGATCAGCCGCCGCAGGCCGCGGCGGGAGACCGCCACGTCGCCGGCCAGGCCGGAGGAGGCGTCGAGCGCGCTGCAGGCCGCGATGGCGAGCGTGAAGCCGAACAGCACGCCCTCGACGGTCGGCGTTCCCCCGACCTCGAGCGGACTCGTGATCACGTCGGGGTCGAACAGCAGCGCGAGCCCGAGGATCACGAGCACGACCTGCAGGCCGAGGTCGGCGATCACGATGATCGCGGTGCGCTCGTAGCGCCGCGATCCCGCGCCGCGGACGTTCAGCGTCGCCACCCCCACGATCACCGCGGCCGCCATGAGGTACTGCGGGACGCCGTGGGCGAACTGCTCCCAGAACACCGCGGCGTAGTCCGTGGTGGCGTACGCCGTGAGGGCGATGAGGATCAGGTAGTCGAGCAGGATCGCCCAGCCCGCGACGAAGCTCCACAGCTCGTTGAAGGCATAGCGCGCCAGCACGGTCACGCCGCCGCGCTCCTGGTGCAGCGAGGCGCCCTCGACGTAGGAGAGGACGAGGAGCCCGTAGAACAGCGTCGCCCCGACGAACACGACCCACGTCAGCGCGAGCGCGTTCTCGATGACCAGGCCCAGCCCGAAGTAGATCGACGCCGCAAGGGCGCCCTGCACGATCGCGAACAGCGCCGGCGAGCCGACGCCGCGGCGCAGCGCCGCCGGCGGGTCGAGCGGCTTGAGCCGGTCGCCCTTCACCGGCGCCGCTCCACCCACAGGCGCCCGCCGCCGGCGGCGACGAACAGCAGCCCCAGAACGACGCCCGTGGCGAGCGCCCCGCCGCCCGCCGCCAGCGTGCGCACGACGATGGCGATCCCGATCAGGATCAGCAGCCCCGAGAGGACCATGGTGATCGGGCTCACGCGCGCACCTTCTCGCGCACCGGGGCGCGCCGCCACTCGCGCGGACCCGGCTGCTTCGCGACGGCCGGCGGCATCGACTCGATGATCACCCGGCACGGGCGCTCCGCCAGCACGGTCTCCACCGTCTTGCCGAACACGGACGCGCCGTCCACCCGCCGCGGAAGGCCCATCACCACCGCCGTCGCCCGCATGTCCTGCGCCTCCTCGATGATCCGGCGTCCCGCCTGCCCCGGGCGGATCTTCTCCCAATGGCCGGAGACGCGCCCGCCGCCCTGCAGCCGCGCGAGCTCGATGATCGTGTTGGCGGCGGCCTCCTGCTCCGCCAGGTCCGCGTCGATCGGCAGCGCGTTCGGCACGGGGATCGTGACGAGCACGTGGATGCCGCGCCGCTTGCGCGCCGCCAGCTTGGTCGCCGTGGCGATCACCTGCTCGTCGTAGCCGCCCTCGCCGATGTGCACGAGCACGGAGTCGTACTCCGCCTCGTGGTCGACCACCGGCTGCGGAATCGCGACCTTGTGGGTGGAGGCGAGGTCGAGGCCCTGGCCGTGCCGGTAGGCCATGTACACGATCGCGCCGACGACGAGCCAGCCGACGCCGACCATGGCCACCCGTGGGTTGAGGACGACGATGACCACGAAGGCGATCGCGGTGAACGCGCCGCCGACGAGCGCGAACAGCGGCGCGTCGTACCCGCGGATGCGGAGGTTGCCCGGGCCGCGGTAGGGGCGCGGGACGTCCGGGCGCTTGGCGCGCAGCCGCGCCACGGCGGCGTGGGCCATCGTGAACGAGAGCAGCGCGCCGAACGAGTAGACGCTGCCGAGGAAGGTCTCCTGCCCGGGGAGGATGAGGACGATCGCCGCGCCGGAGAAGACGAGGATGCCGATCCACGGCGTGCGGAACCTCGGGTGCAGCCGGCGCAGGACGTCGGGCATCTGGCGGTGGATGCCCATGGAGTAGACGAGCCGCGAGACGCCGATGATGCCGGCGTTCGTGGCCAGGAAGAGGATCGTGGCGGCGAGCAGGCCGACGTAGATCTCCGCCGGCTGCTGCAGCGGCCCGAGGTCCATCGACTTCACCACGCCGAGGATCGGGTCGCCGGCGAAGCCGCCCTCCTCCTCGGTCAGCCCGAGCTGGGTCTCGCCGTTGCGGACCGGCAGGGCCGACAGCGCCACCGCGGGCAGCGTGAAGTAGATGGCGAAGACCGCGATCCGCACGCGGTTGATCGCGGCGGGGATCGTCGTGGCCTCGTCCTTGGCCTCCTCGGCCATGTTCGAGATCGTCTCGATCCCGGTGTAGGCCAGCATGCCGATCGGGATGGCGAGGATGAAGTCGCTCCACGCCGGCGCCACGCCAAGGTCGACCTGCTCGACGAGCAGCGCCGGGTCCAGCACGATCACCAGGCCGATCAGCACGAGCAGGAGCTGCGTGAGGAAGTCGACGACGGCCAGCGTGACGTTGATGCCCGTCGACTCCTTGGCGCCGAAGACGTTCACGGCGGCGAGCAGCGCGATGACGAGCGCGCCGACGATGATGTCGCCCGGGGAGTGCCGCAGCGCATCCCAGAACAGCCCGCCGATGTAGTGGGGAACGAAGAACGCCGAGATGGCGATCGTGACCGTGTAGGTCAGCATCCCCGCCCACGCGGCCACGAACGACCAGAACTCGTTGAACGCGCGGCGGGCGAAGCTCGAGGAGCCGCCGGCCTCCGGGAACATCGCGGTCGCCTCGGCGTAGGAGGCGGCCGTGCAGAGGAAGAAGAAGCCCGTGATCACGAAGACCAGCGGGGTCAGGCCGAGCGCGTAGCTCGCGACCAGGCCCAGCGCGTAGTAGATCGACGACCCGACGTTGCCGTAGGCGGTGGAGAACAGCGCATTGACCCCGAGCACCCGCTCGAGGCCCTCCAAACGGCGTCTGGCCATGGCCCTCGCGCGATTCTAGGGCGACGGGAGCGCCGGAAATGGGTTTCGCCTGCCACACGAGGGAGCCCCGGCCATCGCCCTGGTGCCGGCGATGGACAGGGCTTCGGGGCTCCCTCGTGCTCGGCGACGTTACGTCTACGCGACGAGCGGGATGATGAGCAGGGCCACGATGTTCGCCACCTTGATCATCGGGTTGATCGCGGGGCCGGCGGTGTCCTTGAACGGGTCGCCGACCGTGTCGCCGGTGACCGACGCGGCGTGGGCCTCGGAGCCCTTGCCGCCGTACTCGCCGTCCTCGATGAGCTTCTTCGCGTTGTCCCACGCGCCGCCGCCCGACGTCATCAGCACCGCGAAGAACAGGCCGACGACGATCACGCCGATGAGCAGCCCGCCGAGCGCCTTCTCGGAGAGGACGCCGACGATCACCGTCACGACGATCGGGATCAGCGACGGGACGATCATCTCGCGCTGGGCCGCGCGCGTGACGATGTCGACGCACTGGCCGTACTCGGGCTTCTCCGTGCCGTCCATGATCCCGGGCTTGGCCTTGAACTGCCGGCGGACCTCCTCCACCACGGCGCCGCCCGCGCGGCCGACCGCCTCCATCGACAGGGAGGCGAAGAGGCAGACCATCATCCCGCCGATCAGCAGGCCGATGAGCACCTCGGGATCGTCGAGCGCGAAGACGAAGTTCGCGACGCCGAGCTCCTCCTCCAGCTCGATCTTGAAGGCCGCGAAGAGCACGAGCGCGGCGAGCGCGGCGGAGCCGATCGCGTAGCCCTTGGTCACGGCCTTCGTGGTGTTCCCGACGGCGTCGAGCGGGTCCGTGACGTTGCGGACGTCCTCGGGCATCTCGGCCATCTCCGCGATGCCGCCGGCGTTGTCCGTGATCGGCCCGAACGCGTCGAGCGCGACGATGAGGCCGGTGAGCGACAGCTGCGCCATGACCGCGACGCCGATGCCGTAGATGCCGGCGAACTCGTACGAGACGAAGATGCCGAGGACGATCACCAGCGCGGGGAGCGCGGTGGCCTGGAGCCCCTGCGCGAGGCCCTGGATGATGTTCGTCGCGTGGCCGGTCACGGACGCGCGCGCGGTCGACCGGACCGGCGAGAAGCGCGTGGACGTGTAGTAGTCGGTGATGACGAACAGCGCGGCGGTCACGACGAGGCCGATCAGCGCGCAGATGTAGATGTCCCACTCCGTCGGGGGCGTCTCGGCGCCGGTGCGGGCCGTGAGGCCCTCCATCATCCACAGGGTCACCGGCAGGAAGAGCACCGCGGCGATGAGACCCGAGAGGACGAGGCCCTGGTACAGAGCGCGCTCGACGTTGCCGGCGGCCGACTTGACCGCGAAGGTGCCGATGATCGAGGCGACGATCGAGACGCCGCCGAGCACGAGCGGGTAGAGCACGACGGCGGCCTGCTGCTCGCCGCCGAAGGTCAGCACGCCGAGCAGCATGACCGCGACGGCGGTGACCGCGTAGGTCTCGAAGAGGTCGGCGGCCATGCCGGCGCAGTCGCCGACGTTGTCGCCGACGTTGTCGGCGATCACCGCCGGATTGCGCGGGTCGTCCTCCGGGATGCCCGCCTCGATCTTGCCCACGATGTCCGCGCCGACGTCGGCGCCCTTGGTGAAGATGCCGCCGCCCAGGCGGGCGAAGACGGAGATCAGCGAGCCGCCGAAGCCGAGGCCGATGAGCGCGTCCACCGCGTCCTTGCGGTCGACGTCGAACAGCCAGGTGAGGACGCCGTAGTAGCCGGCCACGCCCAGCAGGGCGAGGCCCGCGACGAGCATGCCGGTGACGGCGCCGCCGCGGAAGGCGACGTCGAGCGCCGGGCCGAGGCCCCCGCGCGCCGCCTCGGCCACGCGGGCGTTCGACCGGACGGACACGTTCATCCCGATGAAGCCCGCGGCCGCCGAGGCCAGGCCGCCGATCAGGAACCCGATCGCCACCTCGATGTTCTGCAGCGGGATGAGGGCGACGAAGAGGACGATGCCGACGATGGCGATCGTCCGGTACTGCCGGCGCAGATACGCGGACGCGCCCTCCTGGATCGCTGCGGAGAGGCCGCGCATGGTCTCGTTCCCAGGCGACAGCGCGAGGAGGGCGCGGCTCGTGACCAGGCCGTAGGCCACGGCGGCGGCCGCGCAGACCAGCGCGACGACGACGCCGTGGTCGGCTAGGAAATCGGACAAGAAAAGATCCTCTCGAAGAGTCGCGACAAACACGAAGACGGCGGCCGGACCCGGCCGCCGCCGCAATGGGCGGGCAGTCTACCGAGGGGTCCGGAGCCCGGCCGCAGTCCTGGCCGATCGTTGCGGCGAGATCCCTGACTCGCGAGGCCTACTGGCCGGGCACCCAGAGGCGCCCGGACTTCTGCGCGGGGCCGGGCTCGCCCGGGCGCGGCGCGCCGGACGGCTGCCCCGGGCCGGCGGGCTCGCC
>DATMVH010000629.1:0-3709 GCA_035563395.1 Solirubrobacteraceae bacterium | reverse complement strand
GATCGCCTCGCCGCCCGCGCCCGGCACCACCGTGCAGTCGAGCGGGGCCTCGCCGGCCGCAGGCTCGCCGGCCCAGCGCGCCATCCGCACGATCGTCCCGCGGCCGGGCCCGGTGTCGATGGCGAACGCGTCCATGAGCCGGCGCGCGCCGGGCAGGCCGAGTCCGAGCGAGCCGCCGGTCGAGGTGCCGTCGCGCATCGCCGCGGTCACGTCCGCGATGCCGGGACCGGCGTCGCGCACGCAGACCTCCACCCCGGCGCGGCCGTCGCGCTCGGCCGCCCGGAGCTCCACCTCTCCGCCGCTGCCGTACTTGACCGCGTTCGTCGCGACCTCCGAGGTCGCCGTCGCGACGTGCTCCGCCTCCACGGCGGTCAGCCCGCATCGCTCCGCCAGCTCACGGGCGGCGCGCGCGGCGTCGGCGACGTCGAGCTCCGTCGCGACGCGCAGGCGGCGGCTCGCGGCGGTCATGCCGCCGGCTGGAAGCGGACGACGACGACGAGCGCGTCGTCCGTGCCCTTGGCGTGGGCATCGAGGATGCGGTCCGCGGTCGCCTGCGCGCCGGCCCCGTGGGCGATCGCGCGCCCGAAGTTCGACGCCACGCCGTCCGTGGCGAGCACGATCGTGTCGCCCGGCCCGAGCGTCGTGGTCGTGACGCGGATGTCGGGCAGGTTGTAGCCCACCACCCCGCCGCGCACGAACGCGCCCTCGGTGGGTGCGCGCGGGTCCTCGCCGGCCCGCACGAGCCGGCCCTCGACGTTCCCGACGCCCGTCCAGCGGAGCGTGCGCTCCGCGAGATCGATCCACGCGAGCGTCATCACCGCCCCGCGGCTGCGCAGGAGCGCACGGTGGCAGCGCTCCAGCAGCGCGCGTGGGTCGCCCTGCGGCGCGGCGGTGAGGACCCGCTCGGCGAGCACGGCGGCGTCCGCGGCGTCGTCGCCGTGGCCGAGCCCGTCGATCGCTCCGACGAGCGCCCCGCCCGGATAGGGCACGAGCACCGCGCGGTCGCCCGAGCGCCGCTCGCCCGGCATCGCGCGGGTCGCGACGCCGCGGTCGAGGACAGCGGGCCACTCATGCACGCCACTTCACCATCCGCACGCGCGTGCCCGCGCCCGGGACGGAGTCGACGTGGAAGTCGTCGACGAGGCGGCGCGCGCCAGGCAGGCCGAGGCCCAGGCCGTTGCCGGTCGTGTAGCCGTCCTGCAGGGCGCGCTCGAGGTCCTCGATCCCGGGCCCCTTGTCGCTCGCCACGACCTCGATGCCCTCGCGATCGCGGTGGTGGACGACGCGCAGCGTGACCTCGCCGCGGCCCGCGTACGTCGTGATGTTGCGCGCCACCTCCGAGATCGCCGTCGCCAGCAGCGTCAGATCCGTGCTCGAGAACCCGAGCGCCGCCCCCATGCTGCGGGCCTCCTGGCGCGCGGTGACCACGTCGGCGTCGGAGTCGATCGCGACGCGGACGCTATCCGCCACCGGGGCCCGGCTCCTGGACGATCTTCTCCTGCAGGAAGGCGAGCCCCTCCTCGAGGTCCAGCGCCGTGTGGACGTCCTCGAAGTTCATCCCCAGCTGGACCATGGCGAAGGCCACCTCCGGCTGGATGCCCACGATGACCGTCTCGGCGCCGCGCAGGCGCGTCATGTGCGCGATGCCCCGCAGGGAGCGGGAGACGAACGAGTCCATCACGTCGAGCGCGGTGACGTCGACGACGATCCCGCGCGACCGGTAGCGGCCGACCTGGCGCATCACGTCGTCCTGGAGCCGCAGGACGTCCGTGTCCGTCAGCGCGGCCTGGATCGACGCGATCAGGAACGGGCCCTGTTTGAGGATGGGAACCGCCACGCCCGGCTCAGCGCGCCTCGCTCGCCACGGTCTCGGAACCGCGCAGCACCTCGTAGCCGAGCAGCCGCTCCGCCTCCTCGATGCCGCCCTGCAGGTCGCCGACGGCGTTCACCTTGGAGAGGTCGACGCCGATGGTGACGAGCGTCTGCGCGATCTCCGAGGAAAGGCCGGTGATGATCACGCTCGCGCCCATCAGGCGCGACGCCTCGACGGTCTGCACGAGGTGATTGGCGACCGTGGAGTCGATCGTCGGGACGCCGGTGATGTCGATGACCACGACCTTCGCGCGGTTGGAGCGGATGCCCCGCAGGAGCTGCTCGGTGAGCTGGCGCGCGCGCTGGGAGTCGAGCACACCGATGATCGGCAGGATCAGCAGCCGCTCGCGGACCTGCAGCACCGGCGTGGACAGCTCGCGGATGGCCTCCTGCTGCTGGCGGATGATCCGCTCGCGCTCCTGGACGAAGTTCACGCCGACCGTGTTGGCGATCCGATTGGCAGCCGGCTCGTAGGCGTCGAACACCCGGTTGAGGAGCTGCAGGTCGTCCTGGTACTTGACGAAGAGCGAGCGGGCCAGCACGTCGCGCAGCAGCAGCACGATGCCGAGGACCTCGTCCGTCTCCACGCCGCGGGGGATGATCCGCTCGGACAGGTTGCGGGCGTAGTCCTGCAGCGCCTCGACGGAGCCGGTCTCGAGCACCTCGACGTAGTTGTCGTACACGGACGTCGCCTCGGAGAAGATCTCCTCCGGCGTGAGCGCGGTGAGGAGCTGCGCCTCGGTGATGCGGCGTGCCCACTCCTGGCGGAGCGCGGTGCGGTTCTCGCGCAGATGCGCGACGAGCTCGCGCAGCAGCGCCGCGCTGGTCTCGGCCGCCGCGGCGCCGTCGGCGGGCGCGGTCGGCTCAAGGTCGGCCATGCGGTACCTCCGGGTGTCGGGTCGCGTCGTGCGAGGGCATGTCGGTGCCGGGGCTCGGCCCGACGACCAGGATCGCGATGTCATCGCGCGGACGCCCGCTCGCCGCGTCCAGCACCGCGTCCTGCACGCGCCGGGCCACGACGTCGGGAGGCAGGCCGGCGCACGCGGCGAGCAGCAGCGCAAGGTCGCGGTGGCCGAAGATCTCGCGCCGGCCGGCGCGGACCTCCGTGACGCCGTCGGTGTAGAGCACGACGAGCTCGCCGTGCTCCAGCGCGACCTCGACGTCCGTGAGCCGCGGCTCCAGGTCCGTGCCGAGGAGCGTGCCGAGCTGTCCGACGGGCTCCACCAGGCCGCTGCGCCGGATCACGAGCGGGAGCGGATGGCCGCCGCACGCGACCGTCATCGTCGCGCCGCGGTCGTGGGGCTCGAGCTCCGCGTAGGCCACCGTGCAGAAGCGGCCGTCGTCGCGCGCGGCCCGCAGCGCGCGGTGCAGGAGCTGCAGGAGCGCGCTCGGCCGCGACTCGTAGGCCGCCGCCGCGCGCAGGGTGTGGCGCGCGAGCGCCGTGACCGACGCGGCCTCCGGGCCCTTGCCGCAGACGTCGCCGATCAGCGCGGCGGCGTGCCCCGGGCGCGCGGAGAAGAAGTCGTAGAAGTCGCCGCCCACCTCGATGCCCTCGCCGGCGGCGATGAAGCGCACCGCCGCCGACAGCGACGGCACGTCCGGAAGCTTCGACGGCAGGAGGGAGCGCTGCAGCACCTGGGAGATGTGGCGCTCGCGCGAGTAGGCCTGTGACTTGGCGATGGCCACGGCGGCGAGCTGGCCGAGCTGCGCGAGGATCGCCTCGTCGCGCGCGGTGAAGCCGCGGTCCTCCGTGTCGCGGACCTCGAGCAGCCCGACCGGCCGCTCCGCGCTGTGCAGGACGACCTCGAGCGGCGGGCCGAGCGTGCCGCCCGCGCCG
>DATMVH010000628.1:0-3536 GCA_035563395.1 Solirubrobacteraceae bacterium | reverse complement strand
CGGCGACCTCGCGCTCGTGGCGCCGGCCGGCCGCAACTCCGCCCAGGGGAGGATCCTGCGGCGCATCGGGCGCCCCGACGTCGCCGCCGACGTGATCGAGGGCCTGATGCTCGAGCGCGGGCTGCGCCGCCGCTTCGACCCGCTCGTCGAGCGCGAGGCGCGCGAGGCGGCCGCTCGCCCGCCGCGGGGCGACGTGCCGCGGCGCGACCTGCGCGACCTCCCGACGCTGACCATCGACCCGCCGACGGCGAAGGACTTCGACGACGCGATCAGCGCGGAGCGGCTCCGCGACGGCCGGATCCGCGTCTGGGTGCACATCGCCGACGTGGCCGCGCACGTGCCGCCGCGGTCCGCCGTCGACCGGGAGGCCTACCGGCGCGGCACGAGCGTCTACGCGCCGGGGACCGTCGAGCCGATGCTGCCCGAGGCCCTCTCCAACGTCGCCTGCTCGCTCATCCCGCACCAGGACCGCCTCGCCGTGACGGCGGAGCTCGACTACGACGGCGCGACGCTCGTGCGCAGCGCGTTCCACCGCTCGCTCATCCGCTCGGACGCGCGCCTCGACTACCCGCAGGTCGACCGCATCTTCGCCGGGGCGGAGGGCGCGGAAGCGCCGTGGGCGGAGTCGCTGGCGGCCGCGCGCGAGGTCGCCGGCGGGCTCGAGGCGGCGCGCGCCGCCCGCGGGGCGCTCGCCGTGGAGTCCGTCGAGCCGGAGTTCCGGTTCTCGCGCGACGGCCACGTCGCCGCGGTCGCCGGAAGCGAGCAGACGGAGTCGCATCGGCTGATCGAGCACCTGATGATCGCCGCCAACGAGGCGGTGGCGACGCTGCTCGAGGCGCGCGGGCTTCCTGCGCTCTACCGCGTCCACGAGCGCCCGGAGCCCGCGCGGGTCGAGCACCTCGTCGCCCGGCTCGCCGCCCTCGGGATCCCGACGCCGCCGGTGCCGGGAACGATGACGCCGCAGCAGGCGGGGGAGGTGGTCGGCGAGATCTCCCGCCTCGTCGACGCCCACGTGCGGCACACCGGCCGCGGCCGCCAGGGCCTCACCTCGCTCGTGCTGCGCACGCTCAAGCAGGCGCACTACGCCGCGCGCAACGTCGGCCATCACGGGCTCCAGTCGCCGCGCTACTGCCACTTCACCTCGCCGATCCGGCGCTACCCCGATCTCGTCGACCACCGCGCGCTGCTCGCCGCCATCGGCGCGGGCGAGGACCCGCCGCCGGCCGCGTCGATGCACGACGCGGGGGAGTGGTGCTCTCAGCGCGAGCGCGACGCCGCCGCGATCGAGCGCGCCGCCGACGACGTGGCCCGCTGCTTCCTGCTCGAGCGCGAGCTCTTCGAGTCCGGCCGCGAGACGGAGTTCGAGGGCGAGGTGATCGGCGTCATCGGCGCCGGTGCGTTCGTGGCGTTCGGCGACCAGCACGAGGGCCTTCTGCCGGTCCGGCGGCTGCGCGGCGACTGGTGGGAGCTCGACGAACTCGAGGTGATGCTCGTGGGCGCCCGGTCCGGCCGGCGGATCCGGCTCGGCGACCCCGTGACGGTCCAGGTCGAGCGCGTCGACGCCCCGCGCGGACGCGTCGACCTCTCGCCCGTATCGTTGTAGTCCCACCCACCCGCCCCCACCGCCATGGCTGACATCGCGCGCAACCGGCAGGCCTCCCACCGCTACCACCTCCTCGAATCGTGGGAGGCGGGCCTCGTGCTCACGGGCACGGAGGTCAAGTCGCTGCGCGGCGGCAAGGCGCAGATCAAGGACGGCTACGCGACGGTGCGCGACGGCGAGGTGTGGCTGCACAACGTCCACATCCCGCCGTACGGGCCGGCCACGCGCGACAACCACGAGCCGGAGCGCGACCGCAAGCTGCTCATGCACCGGCACGAGATCGAGCGGCTGATCGGCAAGACGCGGGAGCGCGGGCTGACGCTCGTGCCGACGCGGCTGTACTTCCGGGGGCCGCACGCGAAGGTGGAGATCGCGCTCGCGCGGGGCAAGGACACCGTCGACAAGCGCCGGTCGATCAAGGAGCGCGAGCTCAAGCGCGAGATGGAGCGGGCCGTCCGGCGGCGCTGACCGCGCGCGCTTGAACGAAAGGGACGCGAAGGAGAGCCGCTCGAGGAGCCCTCGGATCCAGCGCTCGAAAGCGCCAGGGACCGTCCGGGCGGCGGGCCTCTCACCTCTTGGCCTCGCTCTTTGCGACTCAGCCTCCGCGTCTGGGACAACCCTATGCGGACCGGGCGGCCGGGGGCAAGGGGCCCGTGCAGACGTTTCCCGCACCGTCCGGGAATCGGTGCGCGTGCGGACTCTTCCGCCACCCGTCCCGCCGCGGCGCGCCCGTGCCGCCGTTCAGCGCCGGCTTATCGCCCGGTGCCACACTGGAGCGCACGATGGACCACCGCCAGACGCAGTGGCTGCCGCCCATGGCGCCGCAGCCCGTACCCGAGCCGCACCCGTCCTCGCCGGCGCCCCCGCCGCGCACGGGCGCGCGCCGGTTCCTCGGGCCGCTGCTCCTCATCGGCGCGCTGGCGCTCAAGTGGGGCAAGGCCGCGCTGCTGCTGTTGACGAAGGCGAAGTTCCTCACGACGTCCGCGTCCATGCTCGTGTCCGTGGCGGCGTACGCGCTGATCTGGGGCTGGCGGTTCGCTGTCGGCTTCGTCGCGCTGCTGTTCATCCACGAGATGGGCCACTACGTCCAGCTCCGCCGCGAGGGCGTGAAGCCGAGCGGGATGCTCTTCATCCCGTTCCTCGGTGCCGCGGTCGGCGCCCGGTCGCTCGGCGGCAGCGCGCTGGCCGAGGCGCGCGTCGGCCTCGCCGGCCCGATCGTCGGCTCGCTCGCGTCCGCCGCGCTGATCCCGGTCGCCGAAGCCACGGGCGACGAGTTCTGGCGCGCGCTCGCCTTCACCGGCCTGTTCCTCAACCTCTTCAACCTGCTCCCCGTCGTGCCGCTGGACGGCGGCCGCGCGATGGCGGCGATGGCGCCGTGGATGTGGTTCCTCGGCTTCGGCCTCATGGTCCTCATGGTCTTCGTGTGGCCCAACCCGATCCTCATCCTCATCGTGCTGTTGGGCGGCATGGAGACCTACCGGCGCTGGAAGCACCGCAAGGCGGGCCTCGAGGGCAACGAGGCCTACTACCGCGTGAAGCCCGCCCACCGGGTCGCCGTGGGGGCCGTGTACGTCGGCCTCATCGCGCTGCTCGCGCTCGGCATGAGCGCCACGCACGTCGAGCGCACCTTCGACGACGTGTGATCCGCGTCCGCCCGGCGCACCCCGGCGAGGCCGCGGCGGTCACCGCGCTGGCGCTGCGCTCCAAGGCGCACTGGGGCTACGACGCCGCGTTCATGGCCGCGGCGGCGACCGAGCTGCGCTGGGACGAGGACGACCTCCGCCGCATGGTGGTCCTCGTCGCGGAGCGCGACGGCGCGCTCCTGGGCTTCGCCGCGGTCGATCCCGAAGCCGATCCGCCCGCGCTCGACGCCCTCTTCGTCGATCCGCCCGCGATGGGCGAGGGGGCGGGGCGCCGGCTGCTCGCGGCGGCG
>DATMVH010000627.1:0-2657 GCA_035563395.1 Solirubrobacteraceae bacterium | reverse complement strand
GCTGCGCGCGGCGCTGCCGCGCGGGCGCTTCGAGCCGCTCGGCCCCGAGCACCCGGGCCTGCGCAACGTCGTCGGCCACCTTCCGGGCACGCGGCCCGCCATCGCCGTGGCCGCGCATTACGACACGAAGGACCTGCCCGGCTTCGTCGGCGCCAACGACGGCGCGGCGGGCACGGCCGCCGTGCTCGGCATCGCGCGCGCCCTGCGCCGCGACCGCCGTCCCGCCGGGGCCCCGGAGATCCGCTTCCTCCTGTTCGACGGCGAGGAGGCCACGGACGACGCGCGCTTCCTCGAGACCGGCCTGCGCGGCTCGAAGGCCTACGCGGCGCGCCACGCGGACGAGCTGCGGGCGCTCGTGCTGCTCGACTTCGTCGCCGGCAAGGGCATGCGGATCGTCCGCGAGGGACTGTCCGACGCCGCGCTGTGGGCGCAGCTGCGGCGCGCCGCGCAGCGGGTGGGCGCCGGCGCCGCCTTTCCGCCGGGGCAGGGCGGCCAGATCCTCGACGACCACTACCCGTTCATCCAGCGCGGCGTCCCGGCGATCGACCTGATCGAGTGGCCCTACCGCTGCTGGCACCGGCGCTGCGACGACCTGTCGGCGGTCTCCAAGGCCTCGCTCGACCGGACGGGCGAGACGGTGCTCGAGCTCCTTCGTACACTCGCAAGGCGATGACGCCCGCGCCCGAGAAGCTGCTGCTGGCCGCCCCGCGCGGGTACTGCGCGGGCGTCGACCGCGCGGTCCAGACCGTCGAGCGGGCGCTCGAGCTCCACGGTGCGCCCGTCTACGTGCGCAAGGAGATCGTCCACAACAAGCACGTCGTGCAGCAGCTCGCCGCGCGCGGGGCGATCTTCGTCGAGGAGCTCGACGACGACATCCCCGAGGGCGCCGTGACCGTCTTCTCCGCCCACGGGGTCTCGCCGGCCGTCCACGCGGACGCCGCCCGCCGCGGCCTGCGGACCATCGACGCGACGTGCCCGCTCGTCACGAAGGTCCACAAGGAGGCGATCAAGTTCGCCGCCGAGGGCTACACGATCGTCCTCATCGGCCACGCCGGCCACGAGGAGGTCGAGGGCACGATGGGCGAGGTGCCGGAGGGCCGGATCGTGCTCGTCGAGACGGAGGCGGACGTCGACGCGCTCGAGATCGACGACCCCGAGCGGATCGCCTTCCTGACGCAGACGACGCTGTCGGTGGACGAGACGCGCGCCGTGATCGCGCGCCTGCGCGAGCGATTCCCGGCGATCACCGGCCCGCGCACGGACGACATCTGCTACGCGACGACGAACCGCCAGCTCGCCGTCAAGCAGATGGCGGGCGAGTGCGATCTCGTCCTCGTCATCGGCTCGCGCAACTCCTCCAACTCAAACCGCCTCGTCGACGTGGCGCGGGCGGCCGGCGCCGAGTCGCACCTCATCGACAACGAGGCGCAGGTCCGGGAGGAGTGGCTCGCGGGGGCCCGGGTGGTGGGCATCACCTCCGGGGCGAGCGCGCCCGAGGAGCTCGTGCAGCGCCTGATCGACTTCTTCCGGGGGCGCGGGACGGAGATCGTCGAGGAGTTCGAGGTCCTGCGCGAGGACGTGCGCTTCATGCTGCCGAAGGTCATCCGGCAGGCCGTCGCGGCCCAGCCGGGCTGAGCCGGGTCAGGCGGCGCGGCGCAGCGCCGGATCGCCGGCGGCGGCGCGCCGGCGCCGGCGGCGCTTGATCTCGTACATCGCGGCGTCCGCGGCGCCCAGCAGCTCCTCGATCGTCCGGCCGTCGAACGGGTACCGGCCACGCCCACGCTGACGCCGATCGCGATCTCCGTGCCCGGGCCCGCCGCGACCGTGAAGGGCTGCTCGACCGCGGCGGCGTAGCGCGCGGCGGTCTCGGCGGCGGCGTCGCTGGTCTCGGCCGGGTCGAGGTCGGTCATCAGCAGGAGGAACTCGTCGCCGCCGTGGCGCGCGAGCACGTCGCCGCCGCGCGCGACGTCGAGGCAGCGCTGCGTCACGGCGCCGAGGAGCTGGTCGCCCGCGTCGTGGCCGTGGGTGTCGTTGGCAAACTCGAATCCGTCGAGGTCGAGGACGAGGATCGCCAGCGCGGTCTGGTGGCGGCGGGGCGCGGGCCAGCGCGAGCCCGAGGTGGTCGAGGAACTGCGTGCGGTTCGCCAGGCCCCGTGAGGGAGTCGTGGAAGGCGAGGTGCACGGCACGCTCCTGCGCCTCGGTCTGCGCGGTCACGTCCTTCTGGACGCATGTATTGCGTCACGGGCGGTCGCCGTCGCGCACCGGGCTCAGGAAGGTCTCGCTCCAGTACGGCCGGCCGTCAGCGGCGGTGATGGCGCACGCGCACGCGCAGATCGCGCTCTCGCAGATCGCGGCGCGCAGCCTCGCCGCCGTCTCGCAATCCGTCTCGGGGCCTTCGACGAGCGTCCACGGGCTGCCCACGGCCTCGGCGGCGGGATGGCCCGTGAGCCGCTCGAAGGCGGCGTCGACGAACACCAGCCGCCCGCTCCGCGCCTCGACGAGCGAGATGGCGCTGCTCGTGGAGGTGAGGCCGCTCGCGAGCAGCTTCTCGATGGTCGGCGGCACGGGCGAGCGGCGCGCGCGGAGGACCAGGGCGGCGGCCGCGGCCGCCGGCACCGCGAGCGCGGCGAACGCGACCGGCCACGACGTGGCGGGA
>DATMVH010000626.1:0-15521 GCA_035563395.1 Solirubrobacteraceae bacterium | reverse complement strand
GGGCGCGGCGCCGCGCGCCCGATCGAGCAGCCGATCCAGCGCGTCGCTCACCGGCGCACCAGCCGCAGGTAGGAGCTGCGCCGGCGCGGGCTGAGCGCGAGCACGTCGGCCTCCGTCCAGCCGTAGGCGAGCGCGAGCTCGTGGACCTCGTCGAGGATCCGCGCCGCCTCCGCGCGCGCCTCGGCGAGGACGAAGGCGCCCGCGTCGAACGGGGCCTCCCACGTCGCCTCGCAGGCCGGGCACGCCAGCCCGACGAGGCGCTCCGTGGCCGCGAGCGCCGCGGCGAACGCCTCCTCGGCGCCGGTTGCGTCGCCCGACACGAGGCAGCGCACGGTGAGCAACGCCCGCGCCTCGGCCGGATCGGCGCACATGGCGGCGGCGCGCACGGCATCGAGCGCCGGCGAGCGGAACGTCCGCCCGCCGGCCTCGAGCGGGCCCGCGACCGGGCGCACGGCGGCGACCGGCAGCGTCGCCTCGATCCGCTCGCCGCACGCCGGGCACGCGGCGATCACGCCGAGGTTGCCGCCGAAGCGCGTCGCACGCAGGTCGAGCAGCGCGGCGTCCCGGCGCTCCACGGACCAGGAGCCCGTGTCGGCGCCGGCGAGCAGCCCGGACGGCCCCGCGAGGTCGGCCGCGTCGCAGCCGTCGAGGAGCGACCGGTCGTCCCAGGTCACGTCAGCGCCGGCTCGGCGAGCTCTGGCACCGGCTTGAGCGCCCAGCCCTCGTTCTCCAGCTTGAGCGTCTCGATCGCGATCGCGTTGGCGTTCGCGTCGAGCTCGGGCAGCGCCTGGTACTCGCTCACCCAGCAGCGGAAGACGTTGTACGCGAGGACGAGCTGACCGGCCTCGTTGTAGATCTCGATCTCGACCTCCTTGCGGAAGTCCTTGAGCGACAGCTCCGCCCCGCCGACCGGCTTGGCGCCCGGCCGCCAGACCTTCCTGGCCCACGCGTCGAACGCACGGTCGAGCGTCAGGCCGCGCTCGAGGGTGATGGCCTCGAAGTCCGTGCGCCCCGGCGACTTGTTGACGCTCATGGGGCTGCCGCCGTCGCGATGGCGGACGACCTCGGTCGTGCGCTTCAGCGCGCTCATCTTCGAGACGGCGGCGACGAACTGGCCGTCCCACTTCAAGCGGAAGCGGAAGTTCTTGTACGGGTCCAGCCGGTGCTGGTTGATCGGGAAGATCGTCGGCATCTCGGCTTCCTCCTAGGCCTGGCTCTGGCCGGCGAGCTGCTGGATCTTCAGGACGACGAACTCCGCCGGCTTGAGCGGCGCGAACCCGACGAGGATGTTCACGATCCCCCGGTCGACGTCCGCCGGTGTCGTCGTGTCCTTGTCGCACTTGACGAGGTACGCCCGGGCGGGCGTCTCGCCGGCGAACGCGCCCTGGCGGAACAGCCCGTCCATGAAGGCGCCGACGTTGAGCTCGATCGACGACCACAGCGGCTGGTCGTTCGGCTCGAACACCACCCACTTCAGCCCCTGGTACAGCGACTCCTCGATGTAGAGCGCGGTCCGGCGCACGGGGACGTACTTCCACTCGCTGGCCTGCGCGTCGGCGCCGACCGTCGTGCGCGACCCCCACACGAGGTTGCCGTAGATGGGGAACGAGCGCAGGACGTTGACGCCCTTGACGTTGAGCTGGCCGTTCTGCAGGTCGGTGAGCTTCGCGGCGAGCGTGCCGCCGAGCACGGCGTCCGTCCCGGCCGGCGCCTTCCACACGCCGCGCCGGGTGTCCGTGGCGGCGTAGAGGCCGGCCACGGCGCCGCTCGATCCGATCGTTCGGCTCTGGCCCGGGTTGAGGGGGTCGGGGATCGTCATCCGCGGGAAGTAGAGGGCGCTGTTCGGACTGTTGAGGATCGCGTTCTTGGTCCAGCTGGTCAGGGCCGTGAGCTGCGTGTCGACGCTGCCGCTCGTCGGCGGCGAGTCGATGAGCAGGAAGGCGCGGCGGTCGCGGACGTACTTCGTCGCGTCGGTGACGACCGACTTGTGGTTGGCCTCGTTGAGCAGGCGCGCGGCGCCCGGCAGGCACAGGAGGTTGAACACCTCCGGCGCGAGCTCGTCGAGCGTCTCCCAGCCCGCCTTGAACTGGGTCTGCCCCGGGTCGCCGCCGTTGTCGCCACCGCCGAGCGCGGTGCCGTTGTTGACCGCCGGCCGCGTCGTCGTGGTCGTCGGGTTGTGGGTCAGCCTGACCAGCTCGGACGACGGGTTGACGACGGTCGGCGCGTACCGCGCGTGCGCCGGGTCGAGCGCGAGGCCCGCGTACTCCTCCCGGGCCACGACGTGCGGGCCGCGTCGCTCCTCGACGGCCAGCGTGAAGAGCGGCGCGTCGTCGGGATGCGTGATGATGAAGAACAGGTTCCTCGCCCAGGTCCCCGGGGTCTTGCCGGCGATCGTCAGCGCGTCCTGCGAGCCGGAGGCCTCCGCCGGCGTGCCCGAGGCGACCCGCACGATGTACGCGACACCGCCGCCGTGCGCGAAGTACTGGTCGACGGCGTAACTCGACTCGCTGCTCGCGTCGAGGCCGCCGTACAGGCGCTCGAACTCGGCGAAGCTCTCGACGCGGCGCGGCGAGTTCAGCGGCCCGCGGTTGAAGCGATCCACGAAGGCGGTGTTCGAGGTGCTCACGCCGGAGATCGGTCGGACGCCGCTCGGCACCTCCTCGATGTAGACGCCCGGGTAGGTGTACTGAGCTGGCACGCGCTTCTCCTCTACGCGGCGGTGACGGCGGATCGGACGGCGTTGGCAAGGGCCTCGGGCGAGAGCTCGCCGAGGGGCTGGACCCGCCAGGCCTTTCGGCCGTCGGCGGCGACCGCGAGCAGCGCGACGGCCGGCCAGTCGCTGCGCGCCTCGGGATGGGCGGCGTCGACGACGACCACGTGGGCGCCCGTGCGCTCGACGGCGGCGGCGAGCGACCCGCGCGCCCCGAGATCCTCGACGACCTCGAAGTCGTCGTGGGTCTCGAGGCTGTGGCGGACGACGCCACGCAGGATTCCCGGCATGTCGGCGATGAGAACTCGGATCGGGTCCACGAGGGGCGCTCCTCGGCGCCGCCTCCCGATCCGATCACGGCCGGGCGCGCGCGGCCATGGTCCATCGGGCCCAGCGCGGATCCATCTCGGATCCAGGCGGGGGATCTAGGCCTGGCCGCGCACGCGTGCCGCGGCCTGCAGGCGGCCGCTGACCTCGAGCTTCTCGAGGACGTTGTGCACGTGGTTCTTGACGGTCGGCAGCTCGATGCTCAGGTGCTGCGCGATCTGCTTGTTCGACAGGCCGGCGTCGACGAGCGCCATGACCTCGCGCTCGCGGACCGTCAGGCGCTCCGCCGCCTGCGGCACGCCGTCGCGGTGGCGCGCGAGCGCGCGGACGCGGCGCAGCAGCGCGCCGGTCATCCACGGCGCGCACACCGCCTCGTCGCGCACGGCGCCGCGCAGCACGTTCTCGAGGTCGGCGAGCGTGGCGTCGCATTCGACGTAGCCGTCGACGCCGGCCTCGGCGCAGGCGATGACCTGCTCCTCGTCGCGCGCCACGCCGAAGGCGATGACCTTCGCGTCGCCGGCGGCGGCCACGAGCGCCGGCAGCGACCCGGCGAGCGCGACGTCGACGAGGATGACGTCGGGAGCGGCGGCCGGGAGGGCCTGCACGCCGAGCTCCGCGTCGGGGGCGGTGGCGGCGATGAGCAGCGCCGCGGACTTCGCGAGCACCTGCGCGACCCCGTCGCGATACAGCCGCGTCGGCGCAACGATCACGACTCGGATTGCCGCGGGTCGCGTCTCCACCATGGCGGGGCCCGGGCGCACCGTAACGCAGGGGCAGAGGCGCGCGCAACCGTGTCGCCGGCGGTTCGCACGGATGGCCCGGGTGCTGACAGAAACCGCGACGAACGGCCGTCAGACGCCCGCCGCGCGCCGCGCCGCCCGGTGCGCGGCGGCCTCGAGCGCGTCGTCGAGCGGCGCCAGCTCCCCCGGCTCGACGCCGAGCGCGACGGCGGTCAGCCAGTCCGCGAAGGCCGTGTTCTTGGGCAGCAGCGGCCCGTGGATGTAGGTGCCGACGACGGTCCCGTGCGCCCCGCCGCGCACGCCTTCCCGCCCGTCGCGCCCGTTGTTGCCGTGGCCGCGGACGACGCGCCCGAGCGCCGTCGCGCGGTCGCCGAGGTACGTGCGGCCGCCGTGGTTCTCGAACCCGGCGAGCAGGGGCGGGCCGCCCGGGACGTCGAGCTCGATGGCGACGTTGCCGATCAGCCGCTCGCCGGGCTCCCGGACGGTCTCGAGGTCCACGAGCCCGGCGCCGGGGAGCCGCTCGCCGTCCAGCTCGTAGCCGTGCCCGAGCAGCTGGTAGCCGCCGCAGACGGCGAACACGACCGCGCCGCGGCCCGCCGCGGCGTGCAGGGCCGTGCGCTTGCGGTCGGCGAGGTCGCGCGCGCACAGCGCCTGGTCGCGGTCCTGGCCGCCGCCGATGTAGAAGAGGTCGTGCGCGCCTGGGTCGATGTCCTCGCCGACGCCCGCGCCCGCGAGCTCGAAGCCGATCCCCCGCCACGCGCACCGGCGCTCGAGCACCGTGAGGTTCCCGCGGTCGGCGTAGATGTTCATCAGGTCGGGATAGAGGGCGCACACGCGCAGCGTCCGCTCAGCCACGGAGCAGCACCACCTCGGAGCCGACGTGCTCGCGTGTCGGCGGGATGGAGCGCACCGGCTCGGGGGCGAGCCCGGCGGCGCGGCCCTCGGCCTCGAGCTCGGGAACGCCGACGCGCGCGAGCTCGATCACGTCGTGGGCGTCCGTGACGGGATCTCCGCCCGGCGCGATCGTCCGCCGGAGCCGCTCGATGCGCGCCACCCGCGGCTCCAGCCGCACCGCCACGGGGTGCGACTCGTAGCGCCATCCGCCGATCTCGGCGACGTCCGGCGGCAGGAGGAGGCCGGACGCGGCGTCGAAGGCCTCGAGCTCGCCGCTGATGGCGATCGCCAGCAGGCCGCCGGGCGCCAGATGGCGCCGCGCCGACGCGAAGAAGCCGCCACGGGCGGGAAGCAGCTGCACGGTCTGCATGGGCACGATGATGAGGCCGAAGCGCCTGGCGAGCGCGAAGTCGCGCGCGTCGCCCACGACGACGTCGACCCGCAGGCCGCGGGCGGCGGCGCGCGCGGCCAGCACGTCGAGCAGCTCGGGCTCGCGGTCCAGCGCCCACACCTCGTGCCCGGCGGCCGCGAGGTCGAGCGCCACGCGGCCCGTGCCGGCGCCGACGTCGAGCACCGGCCCGGCCTCGGCGGCGGCGAGTCCGCGCCACAGCGGCAGATCCGCGGTGTAGGCGCCGCACTCGATGTCGTGCCATACCGCGACGCTCACCGCCAGTGTCCCCGCACGGCGCCGCGCTCGGCGAGGAGGTCGCGCAGCTCGAGCAGCGCGGTGTACGTCGGCAGCGCGTAGAGCGGGCCGCTCCCGTCGGCCAGGGCAGCGTCGAGCCCTTCGGCCAGCCCTTCCACGACGCGCAGCCGCTCCGGCGGCATGCCCGCGTACTTCATCCGCAGGGCGAGCTCCGCCGCGCGCGTGCCCGAGCACGTCATCCGCCGCACGGATCCGGCGAGCTGCTCCCAGTCCGCGTCCCACACCCAGGACACGTCGCGCCCGTCCGCCACGCGGTCGTTCAGGACGCCGAACAGGTCGAGCCCCTTGCCCTCGAGCGCCAGGGTCCGCAGCACCTCGTTCGCGCCCGCGGGGTTCTTGACGAGCAGGATCGACAACGACCGGCCGCCGATCTCCACCGTCTCCGCCCGCCCGAAGGCGGGGGCCACCGCGCCGAGGCCGGCCACCACGTCCGCGAGCGGCGCCCCGAGCGTCAGGCACAGGGCGGCGGCGCCGGCCGCGTTGTAGACGTTGTAGAGCCCGGGGAGCGGGATCTCGACGCGCGCGGAGCCCGCCGGCGTGTCCAGCCGGAAGGCCGCGGTGCGGATGCCGCGCAGCTCCACGTCGCGCGCCACGACCGACGGCTCGGGGCGGCGCGCCCCGCAGTTCGGGCAGTGGTAGTGGCCGAGGTGGGCGAGGTACGCCGCGTCGTAGGCGTAGGGATGGCCGCAGCGGCGGCAGTGCTTGGAGTCGGCGGCGTGCTGGAGCTCCGCGTGCGCGAGCCGGTCGTCGTCCACGCCGAAGAACGTCACCCCGGGCGCCGGCGCGCCCTCCGGCGGCGCGTCCGCCCGCGCCACGCGCGCGAGGTCGGCGACGAGCGGGTCGTCGGCGCACAGCACGAGCGCCGCGCTCCCCCGCCGGGCGCCGACCACCGCGGCCCAGCGGTCGGCGATCGTCTCGAGCTCGCCGTAGCGGTCGAGCTGGTCGCGGAAGAGGTTGCCGAGCAGCAGCGCGCGCGGCTCGAGCTCCTCCACGACCGGCCCGAGCCAGAACTCGTCGACCTCGAAGAGCCCCAGGTCCCCGGAAAGCGCGCGCCCGCCGCGCCGCGACGCCGCCGCGAGCGCGGAGGCCACGCCGCCCGCCATGTTCGCTCCCGCCCGGTTGTGGACGAGCGTCGCGCCCGTGCGCTCGAGGATCGCCGCCGCCATCGCCGCCGTCGTGGTCTTGCCGTTCGTGGCGCTGATCACCGCGCTGCCCTGCCGCAGCCGGGCGGCGAGCAGGCCGATGGCGTGCGGCTCGAGCCGGGTCAGGACCTTGCCCGGCAGCGAGGTCCCGCCGCCGCGCCCCGCCGCGCGGGCGAGCGCGCCGACCGCCTTGGCGGCCGCGACCTTCGGGGCGAGCAGGCTCATGGGGCGAGCACCCGCAGCGCGCGATGGGCGACGGTCGCCGTGGCCGGCAGGGCGGCCGCCGGGTCGCCGTCGGCGAAGGCCACGAACGGTCGATCGGCGGAGAAGGTCACCTCGCGCCCGCGCAGGAGCACGAGGCGCGCATCGTGGACATGGGTTCCCCGGAACACCTTGGGAAGGGTGACGAGGAAGCGCGTGCGGGGCTTGTCGCCGAGCAGGACGACGTCGAGCAGGCCGTCGTCCAGCGCGGCGTCCGGGGCGAGGTACATGCCGCCGCCGTACACGCCGGAGTTCGCCACGGCGACTGAGTACCCCCGGAACGCGTGGGTCTCGCCGTCGACCACGACGTGCCAGCGCGCCGCTCGCCACGAGGCCAGCGCGCGCACGGTGGCGAAGAGGTAGACGAGCCGGCCGAGCGGCACGCGCGTCGCGTTCGCGATCTCCTGCACGTCGGAGTCCAGCCCCGCCGAGGCGATGCCGAGGAACGTCCGCCCGCCGATCTCCGCGACGTCCACCGCGCGCTCGCGGCCGTGGGCCAGCACGGCGCACGCCGCGGCCGGGTCCGAGCCGATCCCGAGCTTGCGCGCGAAGTCGTTGCCGCGCCCTCCGGGCAGCACGCCGAGCACGCCGTCGGTGCCGCGCAACTCGCCGGCCACCGCGCTGAGCACCCCGTCGCCGCCCATCGCCGCCGCGATCTCGCCGCGCTCCCGCGCGCTCCGGGCGAGCTCGCGGGCGTGCGCGAGGGAGCGGGTCCGCTCCACCCGGAACGCGAGCTCGTGCGCGCGCAGGGCCTGCTCGACGCGCGGCAACAGCCGCGCGGCGCGCCCGCGGCCGGCGCTCGGGTTGACGATGACGCAGACGGCGCGGCGCGGCGCCCCGTCGCGCCGCCGCGCCGCGACCGCGTCCGGCCTCACCCGAGCACCAGCGCGGCGAGCGAGTCCGCCACGAGCGTCGGCGCCGGGTCCGCCGCGGCGGCGACCTCGCGCGACGTGGCGCCCGTGAGCACGAGCGCCTGGTCGATCCCGGCGCGACGCGCGCCCGCGACGTCCGTGTCGAGCCGGTCGCCGACCGCGAGCACGCGGCCGGGGCCGAGCCGGTCCCGCGCCGCCGCGTACATCTGCGGCTCGGGCTTGCCGACGATGCTGTCGGCGCGCCGGCCCGTGGCCTCCTCCACCGCCGCCAGCACGGCGCCCGTGCCGGGCCACGGCCCGTCCGGCATCGGGAACGTCCGGTCGCGGCTGAGGCCGATCAGCTCCGCGCCGCGGATCACGGCCTGCGTCGCCGTCCGCAGCTCGCGGAAATGCAGGTCGTCGTGGCCCGCCACGATCACGACGTCGGCGCGGGAGGCGAACTCCGTGTTGTTGACCACGCGCATGCCCGCCGCCGCGACGTGGTCGACGACCGCCTGGGCGCCCACGACGAACGCCGCGCCGCCGCTCTGGCGGCTCGCGAGGACGAACTGGAGCGCCGCCCCGGAGGTCACGACCTCGTGCAGCCCCGCCTGGAAGCCGAGGCGCCACAGCTTGCGCACGAACTCCTCCGGCGCCTGCCGCGCGCTGTTGGTGAGGAACGCGACGCGCTTGCCGGCCGCCCGCAGCGCCGCCACCGCCTCGGGCGCGCCGTCGGCCGCGCGGTCGCCGATCCACAGGCACCCGTCCAGGTCCAGCAGGAAGTGGTCGTACGCGGAGAGAGCGGGGAGCAGCGTCACGGCGGCTCATTATCATCGCCGCCCATGCCGACGCTTCCCCGGACGCTCGCGCTGCTGCTCTCCTGCGTGGTCCTGGCGATCGCCGGGTGCGGGGGCGACGACGAGGGCGGCGCCGCCGCGACGCCGACGCCGGAGGACACCGGCGGCGAGCAGCAGACCGGCTGTGCGCAGGTGGCCGCGCCGAAGCCCAAGGACACGCAATTGCCGCGCCCGCGCGAGCCGCTCGACCGGTCGAAGACCTACGTGGCGACGGTGACCACGAACTGCGGCGAGTTCGAGATCACCCTCGACGCGCGCCGCGCCCCGCGCACCGCCGGCTCGTTCAAGTACCTCGCCGACGAGAACTTCTTCGACGACACGACGTTCCACCGCATCGTCCCCGGGTTCGTGATCCAGGGCGGCGATCCGGCGGGCGTCGGCACGGGCGGCCCCGGCTACTCGGTGGTCGAGGCGCCGCCGAGCAACCTCGCCTACACCCGGGGCGTCGTCGCCATGGCGAAGACGGAGATCGAGGAGGCGGGCACCTCGGGCAGCCAGTTCTTCGTCGTGACGGGGGAGGACGCGCAGCTCCCGCCGGACTACGCCCTCGTGGGCAAGGTCACGGGCGGGCAGGACGTCGTCGACCGGATCGCGGTCGTGCCGGTCGGGGCGCAGGACCGGCCCGTGCAGCCCGTCGTGATCGAGGACGTCTCCGTCGAGGAGGGCTAGGCGAGGATCGCGCCCTCGTGGGCGAGCAGCCGCCGCTTGCGGTCCGGGCCGCCGCCGTAGCTCCCCACGCCGCCGGAGCCGGGCACGACGCGGTGGCAGGGCACGATGAGCGGCACGGGGTTGGTCGCGCACGCGGTCCCGACCGCGCGGGCGGCCTTCGGCCGGCCGATCTTGCGCGCCAGCCCGCCGTAGGTGACGACGTGGCCGGGGCCGACCTCGTCGCGCAGCGCCTCCAGCGCGGCGCGTCGGAAGTCCGAGCGGACCAGCTGCAGGTCGACGGGGACGGCGAGCGACTCGTCGTCGCCGGCGAAGTAGGCCTCGACGGCGTCGCGGGTGGCGGCGAGCTCGCGGTCGGAGCCGACGATCCGCGGCCCGAGACGCGCCGCGACGCCCGCGAGCACCTGGTCCTCGGGGTCCTCCTCGAAGCCCACGCGGACGACGCCGCGCGGGCCCTGGACGATCAGCAGGCGGCCGATCGGCGTGGAAAGGCGGGTGAAGACCGCGTCGGCGAGGCCCTCGCGGACGGCGGCGGAGGCGATCGAGTCGAGCAGGGCGGCGGGCAGGGTCATGCGGGGATTCCTCGCTTGCGGAGCGTGCGGACGGCGGTGGAGACGCGCTGGCGCGCCGCGACGGGCGAGCAGCCGAGGCGGGCGCCGAGCTCGTCGTAGTCGAGGTCGTCGACGAAGCGCAGGCGCAGGACCGCTCGCGTGGCCTCGGGCAGCGGGGCGATGAGGGCCTCGAACGCGCCGTCGTCGTACTCGGGCGGCGCCGTGCCGCCCGGCGGCTCGTCCGTGGGCACCTCGCGGCGGCGGGTGCGATGGTGGTCCATCGCCGCGGAGGTGGTCACGCGGTACAGCCACGCGCGCAGGTGCTCGGCGTGCCGGAGGCGCGGATACGCGCGCAAGGCTCGGAGCATCGCGTCCTGCAGGACGTCCTCGGCGTGCTGGTCGCCGGTGAGCCGGCGCGCGTGCGCGAGCAACTCGGCGCCGTGGGCCTCGACGAGGGACCAGAACGGTGGGAGCGCAGCGGTCGTCACGTCCCTGCAACGTCGCAGGGCGCGCGGACGTGAGGCGAAGTCACGCCATGTAGTAGAGGAGCTGGTCGTCCCGGCCGACCGGCTGCATGCCGACGCGCTCGAGCAGGCGCTGGGCGGCGCGGTTCGTGCGCGTCGTGTCGGCGAGCACGCAGGTGAGGCCGTCCTGCGTGCGCGCCCACTCGAGCAGCGCGGAGACGGCCTCGGTCGCGTAGCCGCGGCGGCGCGCCGGCTCCGTGATGACGATCGCGAGGTGGACGGCGCCCGTGGCGTCCGGCGGGCCGAGGAAGCCGGCGTCGCCGATCACCTCGCCGTCGGCGCGCCGCACCACCTGGTAGGTCCCGAACGGCCCGAGCGGGCGGCCGCCGTCCGCGGCCGCCGTGGTGAGCTCCGCGTACAGCAGCGACGCGGCGAGCGGATACCCCGGACCCCACGTCGACCCGTCCGGATTGGTCCCCGTCGCGAGCGCGCGGGCCGTCTCCGGCTCGAGGAGCACGAGGTCGAGCCGTGCCGTGTGCAGCACGGTGGTCATGCCCCGTCGACCCTATCCGGGTAGGAGGAAGAAATGGGTCGGATCGCAGTGGGAACGTCGAGCTGGGCGGATCCCGGCTTCGTCGAGGAGTGGTACCCGCCCGGGCTTCCCGCAGGCCAGAGATTGTCGTGGTACGCGGACCGCTTCGAGGCGGTCGAGGTGAACGCGACGTTCTACGCGGTTCCCGGCACGGGGCAGGTGCGCCGGTGGGCGGAGACGACGCCGCCCGGCTTCACGTTCGACGTCAAGCTGCACCGGCTGCTCTCCCGCCACTCCGCGCCGCTCGACTCGCTGCCGCCCGCGCTCCGGGAGGGTGCGAGCACGACGCCGCGCGGACGCGTGCGGCTGGACGAGCGGCTCGAGGCCGCGCTGGCCGAGTCGGTCCTGGAGGCCGTCGCGCCGCTCGCCGAGGCCGGCAAGCTCTCGACGTTCCTCCTGCAGCTCTCGCCGGCCTTCGGGCCGCGCGACCACGCGCTCGACGAGCTCGCGCCGCTGCTCGCGCGCCTCGCCCCCTTCCCGGTCGCCGTCGAGCTGCGCAACCGGTCGTGGACGAAGGGCGAGCGGCTCGAGCGCACGCTCGCGTGGATGGAGGAGCACGAGGCGGTCTGGGTCGCCGTCGACGCGCCGCGCGACGACCACTTCACGATCATGCCGCCGATCGACGCGGTCACGAACCCGCGCGTCGCCTACCTGCGCGCCCACGGCCGCAACCGCGAGGGCTACGTCCGCGGCCGCAGCGTCGCCGACCGCTTCGCGTGGCGCTACGCCGACGAGGAGCTCGAGGAGATCGGCGCGCGGGCGCGGGAGCTCGCGGCGGCGGCGGAGTCCGTGCGGGTGATGTTCAACAACAACCGCGGGAGCGACGCGCCGGTGGCGGCGGAGCGGTTCAAGGAGCTGCTCGACCGCTCCACCGTCCGGTAGCGCGCGGGATCAGCGCTCCTGCTGCTCCTCGGCCGCGGCGACCTCGCGCAGCATGTCGAGCGCGCCACCCATCAGCGCGACGCCCGGCGCGACGGCCAGCCGCGCCTCCTCGCACAGCGCGGCCATGTCGGCCTCGCGGACGCGCACCTCGGCCTTGAACATGCTGCCCTTGACGAGGATCTCGCGGCCGGTGCGCGGCAGGATGGCGCCGACGCGCCCGTCGCGGGTGGGCCGCAGCTCGATCGGCGGGGTGGCCGATTCGTTGAAGGCCGCGATGAGGTCGAGTAGGTCCATGCTGGAGAGAGCGCCGCGCCGGGGCTCGTGATACGCCGGCCACGGACTCAGACGTGGGGCAGCTTCGACGGCACGAGGAGCGCGTCGATGGCCGGTGGGCCCTGGCGCTCGATCAGGGAGCTGATGACGTCGGCCACGCCCGCGTCACCGGTCCGGATGGCGTTCTGGATCGCGTCGAGGATCTGCGCGGGATCCGGGAACGGACCCACCTCGAGCGGATGCCGGCCGACCGCGAGATCGCGGTGCGTCGTGGCGCACCAGTCCCGGAACTCCGCCATGGCGCCGTCGTAGCGGACCAGCTCGTCGTCCACCGGGGCGTTTTCGTAGAGCCGGTGGACGACCCCGCGCGCGTCCGTCACCGCGGACGTGAGCACCAGGCGGACGCTCGCCGACTCGGGCGGCACGTGCAGCGTGTAGCCGTCCTCGGTCTCCTCGACGCGGATCGTGAACGTTCGCTCCTCGATCGTCCCGTCGAGCGGAGGCACCCGAGACCACACTTGGGCGGTGACCGCCAGGTCGCCCGTCGCCAAGGTGTACGCGGTGGCCGGCGGCGGATGGTGCAGCCCGGCCGTCGCGGGGGAGCCGTCGACGACAGGGAGCGTGCAGGGGTGCGCCGTGACGGGCAGCGGCAGGTCGCGAGCCTCGCGGCGCACCTTGACGGCCGACTCCAGCGGCCGGCGGGTGTATCCGAACGTGCGGCTGTTGCTCCCCGTGGAGTTCATCAGGATCCCGAGGATCGGACGGCAGGCGACCGGCACGCTGCCGGGCATCTCGGGGCCGGCGATCCTGGACTCGCGCTCGGAGACGAAGCGCGCCGTCTCGGCGAAGGGCCGGGGGTCGTCGATGGGGACGAGCCAGCTTCCCATGATCGTCAGCGCGTCGCCGGACACCGCGACGGTCTCGAGGCGCATGCCGTCCGGCAGCTTCGGCTCCTCCTCGGACACGGGCTTGCCGGCGCCGAGGCCCTCGGTCGCCAGGCGGTCCCTCATCTCCGTCATGGCGGCGGCGAGGAGGAACGCCGTGACGCCGCTGAAGAGAGGCATGAGGCTGAGGGTGGCGACGTCGACCGTCACCGGAGGCAGGACGCCCCCGGTCGGATCCCACGACGCATGTCCCAGGGGCTGGCCGACCTCGACGCTCGCGAACTGCAGCCGCCCGTCCGCGATGGTCAGCGTCGCGTGGAGGGACACGCTGACCCTGAAGCCGATGTCGCCCTTGGTGCCGCGGGCGTGCGCGGCGCCGGCGACACGGCCGTCCTCCAGCCACAGGTCCACGACCTCGATCGCGACCTCGAGGTCGCCCAAGGCCTTGGTGAGCGTGCCCGTTCCGACCGGCGGCGGCGTCTCGGCCTCGAGCTCGGCGCGTCCGGCGGGCGTCTCGAGGAAGCCCGGGTCGCCCGGGTGGCGAGCCGCGACCGAATCGCGCGCGAGCTTGCGCACCGCCGGATTGCGGAACACCGGCTGGAAGCCGGCTTCGTCGAGCTGGATCGCCACCGGGACGCGCGGGCCCTTCGCCGGCGGCAGCAGGGGGCGAACCGGCGCGGGGTCCGGTGCGAGGACGTACTGGCCGGCGACCGCGAGCGTCTTGGCGTCGAGGGCGACGACGGCCGGGGGAGCGGTGAACGTGAGCAGCTCCTCGCTGGGCACGCCGGGGCTCAGTCCCACCGTGAACCCGGTGCCGACGAAGCCGACGGCGCGGAGCGCGACGGTCAGCACGGCGGAGACCGCGGCCTCCGCCTCGTCGGCGAGCGCGACGGCACCGAGCTCCTGCACCAGCTTCGCCTTCGACGCGTCGTCGAAGTCCACCGCCGCGACCGCGGCGCCGAGGTCCGTTCCGAGCTCGAGCGCGTGCAACCCTCCGGAGTGGGCGGATCGACGTATCAGCACCGGGCGGCCGGCCCTCTTGACCGCGTACTCGCTGCCGTCGATCACGGAGGATCCGCCATGTCGCAGCCGAAGCACCCGTCCGCGCCCTCGCCGCGCGACGTGCGCCCCCCACGCGCGCGGCGGCTCGCCGCGCTGACCGGCGGGCTGCTCGCCGCCGTCCTGGCGCTGGCGGCGCCTGCCGCGCACGCGGTCGACGGCGAGCCGGTGCCCGAGGGCTCGCTGCGGTTCGTCGCGCAGGTGAACCACCACTACGGGCCGTGCAGCGGGTCGCTCATCCACCCGCGCTGGGTCATCACGGCCGAGCACTGCTCGTATCCGACCTCGCTCGGCGCCATGAACGTGCGGCTGGGCAACACCACCCTGAACGCCGGCGGCGAGGTGCGGATCGTGTCCCGCATCATCCGCAACCCCTTCTACACGGGCGGCCACAACGACCTCGCGCTGCTCGAGCTCGACACGCCGGTGACGACCATCGAGCCCGTGCGGCTCGCCACGCCCGACCTCGAGCCGCTGTGGGACGGCGTCCAGTACAGCCCCTTCACCCCGTACGACCAGGGCGAGATCTCAGGGTGGGGCCCGGCACCGGGAAGCACGGACTGGTTCCGGCTGAAGCACAAGATCGTCGACATCACGTCCTCGGGGCCGGACGGCAAGGGGATCAAGAGCATCGAGGTGGGAGCCGGCCCGTGCCCGGGCGACAGCGGCGGCCCGCTGCTCGTGAACTGGGGCGGCGAGCAGTTGCTGGCGGGGGTGACCAAGGCCGCCTCCGTGAGCTGCGGGAGCGGCAACTACAGCGAGGTCGGCGCGGGCGCGAACCGCTCGTGGATCCTCGCCGAGATGGCCAAGCTGCCCTACACCCCGTTCGGCGTGGCCGACTGGGACCGTGACGGCCATCAGGACGTCATCGCGCGCGACGACGCCAGGGGCGATCTGTGGCTCTATCCCGGGCAGAGCCGGCGCGGCTACTCGGGCGCGGCCCGCGTCCGGATCGGCAACGGCTGGCTCGGGTTCACCCCGTTCGGCATCGCGGACTGGGACCGCGACGGCCATCAGGACATCGTGACCCGCAACGACTGGACCGGGGACCTGTGGCTCTATCCGGGCGAGAGCCGGCGCGGGTACTCCGGCTCGGTCCCGGTCCGCATCGGCGAGGGCTGGACGGGGCGGACGGCCTTCGGCACCGGGGACTGGAACGGCGACGGTCATCGCGATCTCCTCGCGCGCGACGACGCGACCGGCGTCCTCTGGCTCCATCCGGGCCGAAGCCGGCGCGGGTCGACGGGAATCGCACCGGTCTCGCTCAGCGCGCAGTGGAACCATTACAGCGCGTACGGCGTGGCGGACTGGGACCGCGACGGCTTCCAGGACCTGATCGTCAGGGACAACGACACCGGCAACCTGTGGCTCCATCCCGGCGACCCGGTGCGGGGCACCGACACGCCGTCCAAGATCGGCAACGGCTGGGCCGGATTCACCCCGTTCGGGATCGCGGACTGGGACGGCGACGGCCACCGGGACATCGTCGCCCGCGCCGACCACTCCGGCGATCTCTGGCTCTACCCCGGCGACAGCCGGCGCGGCTATCCGAGCAGCCCGCAGGTCCGCATCGGCAACGGCTGGTGACGCCGGCGCGCGAGGCGGCTCTGCCGGGGCGCGGCAGCGCCGGCTCGCGCGATCAGGCGGCCTCCTCCGGCAGCG
>DATMVH010000625.1:0-2582 GCA_035563395.1 Solirubrobacteraceae bacterium | reverse complement strand
GGGCCGCGCGCCGGGGCGCCGCCGTCGTCGAGGCTCGGTGGCGCCGTGCTGATCGCCGGCGTCCTCGCCGTCGTGGCCGTCGTCGTGCTGTTCGCCCTGCGCGGCTCGGACGAGGAGCCCGCCACGGAGACCGCCGCCACGGCGACGCCGTCGCCCACCACCTCGCCGGCCCGCGTCACCGACCAGATCGACCTGCGCGGCGTCGGCGGCTCGCGCGCGAGCGGCCGCATGACCGTCTTCCTGCAGGACGACCGCCTGCTCTTCCAGCTCCAGGCGCGCAACGTCCCTCCCACGGGCGCGCGCACGGCCTACGCCGTCTGGTTCACGGCCCCGGGCAAGCGCGCGCGGCGCCTGGGCTACACCGACCCGGTGGGCGCGGACGGCGCGCTCGGGATCCAGGGACCGAGCGACAAGGACATCGCCGCGTTTCCCGGGCTCTACGCCTCCTACACGCACGTCGTCGTCTCGCGCGAGACGACGACGGAGGCGACGCGCCCGGCGGGCCCCGTCCTGCGGGGCGTCCTGCCGAACGGCCGCTGACCCGGCTGCAACGCGGCGCCCAGCCGCTCGCCGGCCTCGGACGCGTCCCGCGCGGTTCCGCCGCGTGGCGGGTAGACCGTTTTTCGTACGCGCCGACGAACGCCGCCGATGCAGGGGGAAACGCACCATGGCCGAGAGCACGACACGCACCGAAGCACCGCCGGAGAGATCCGGGCAGACGCCCGAGGCGCCGACCGATCTCCCCAAGCGCCACTGGAAGGACATCGCCAAGCGCACCTACCGCGAGTTCAAGGACGACGACCTCACGTTCCTGGCCGCCGCGCTGACCTACTACGGCGTCCTGTCGCTGTTCCCGGCGCTGCTCGTCCTCGTCTCCCTCCTGGGCCTGATCGGCGAGTCCGCGACGCAGCCGCTGATCGACAACCTCGCCGCCGTCACGCCGGGCGCCGCGCGCGACGTGGTGACGAGCGCGATCACGAACCTCCAGAACGCCTCCGGCGCGGCGGGCTTCGCCTTCATCTTCGGCATCCTCGGCGCGCTGTGGTCGGCGTCGGGCTACGTCGGCGGGTTCATGAAGGCCTCGAACATCATCTACGAGGTCGAGGAGGGGCGCCCGTTCTGGAAGCTCCGCCCGCTGCAGATCGTGGTGACGGTCGTGCTCGTGCTCGTGACCGCGGCGATCGCGCTCTCGATTGTCCTCACCGGCCCGCTGGCGCAGAAGGTGGGCGACGTCATCGGGCTGGGCGACACGGCCGTGACCGTGTGGAACATCGCCAAGTGGCCCGTGATCGCGCTCATCGTCTCGCAGGTGATCGCGTTCCTGTACTGGATCTCGCCGAACGTCAAGCAGCCCGGCTACCGCTGGGTCAGCCCGGGCGGCCTGGTCGCGGTCGTCCTCTGGGTCGTGGCGTCGGCGGCGTTCGCGTTCTACGTGGCGAACTTCGGCTCCTACAACAAGACGTACGGCAGCCTGGCGGCGGTGATCATCTTCCTCATGTGGCTGTGGATCACGAACGTCGTGATGCTGTTCGGCGCCGAGATGAACGCCGAGATCGAGCGTGGGCGGCAGATCGAGGGCGGCCACCCGCCGGACAAGGAGCCGTTCCTGCCGCCGCGCGACCCGGCGTGACCCGGGCCGGCATGACGGGGTCCGTTCGCTGACCGCGCGCCGCTCTCGCGCGCGCGGGTTCGCGTGCGTGACGGCGGGCGGCGGAAACACCTCGTCCAGCCGCCGATGACGAGCTGCTGGAACATCGAGGGGGACTGCCCGATGCTCGTCTACGTCGACCCGACGGGGGAGGCGCAGTCCGTCCCGCTCGCCGGCCGCGAGGTCGTGACCCTGGGGCGGCGGCCGGAGGCGGACGTGTGCCTGCCGTGGGACGCGGAGATCTCGCGCCTGCACGCCGAGGTGTTCACGCGCGCGGGCGAGTGGCTGATCTCCGACGACGGGCTGTCGCAGAACGGCACGTACGTCAACGGCCTGGCCGTCGAGGGCCGCCGGCGCCTGCGCGACGGCGACCTCATCACCATCGGCCGCACGAGCCTCTCGTTCTGCGACCCGCGCGACCCGAGCGCCGACGTCACGCTCGCCGTGCCCGAGCTGCAGCCGACTCGCACCTTCTCCGAGCAGCAGCAGCGCGTCCTGTGCGCGCTCTGCCGTCCGCTGCTCGGCGACGGCGAGGGCGTGACTCCCGCCTCCGACCGCGAGGTCGCCGACGACCTCGGCCTCGACCGCGGCGTCGTGGAGCGCGAGCTCGACGCCCTCGCCCACTCCTTCGGGTACGCCGGGCTGCCGCTGTCCGTTCGCCGCGCGCGCACCGCGCTCGCCGCCATCCGGAGCGGACTCGGCGGCGAGGCCGGCCGCTGAGGGCTCAGGCGGCGACGTCGAGGCCGAGGCGGTGGGCGACGCCCGCCGCCTCCGTGCGCGAGCGCACGTCGAGCTTCACGAGGATGCGCGACACGTGCACGCTGGCGGTCTTCTCGGCCATGAAGAGCTGGCGGCCGATCTCGCGGTTCGTCGCGCCCGCCGCCACGAGCGCGAGCACCTGACGCTCGCGCGGGGTGAGGCCGAACGGGTCGCC
>DATMVH010000624.1:0-2800 GCA_035563395.1 Solirubrobacteraceae bacterium | reverse complement strand
CGTCCGCGGAGCCTCGGCGCCCGGCGCGGCTGCGGCGGTCGCCGCGACGGCGAGCGCGAGCAGGGCGGCGGCGAGTCGCAGGCGCGGCATGGCAGGAGGGTAGGGCTCGAACATCCGTCCGGCCGGCCGGGCACCCGGCGGTCCTACGGATCTCGTCCGTTCTTCGTGCGGAGGCCGTGCGGCGACCGACGCCCGCGGAACAGCGAGATGCATGGAGACGGACTTGCCTGAACTTGAGTTGCACGAGGCGCCCGCGCGGGGACCGCGCCGCCGGATGCGATGGCTCGCGCTTGCGGCCGCCGCCGTCGCCGCGCTGCTCGCGGTCCCCGTCGCGCTCGCCGCCACGCCTGCGGCGCCGCAGCCGGGCCAGCGCCTCGAGGTGAAGGTGCTGCTCATCACCGCGACGGGCGAGGCGTCCGAGGCCGGCTTCGGCGCCTGGAAGACCGCCCTCGAGCGCGAGGGCATGCCCTACGACACGTTCATCGCCGACCAGCGCGCGCCGCTGACCGACGCCGACCTGGCGGACTACGGGGCCGCGCACGGCCGCTACAGCGCGGTCATCCTCGCCTCGGGCGACGTGTCGCGTGGCGTGTCCAACCCGGACGGCACCGTCTCGTTCCTGTCGGCGTTCAGCGACGCGGAGTGGGAGACGCTCGCGAAGTTCGAGCGGACGTTCGGCGTCCGCCGGATCAGCGAGGACACCTTCCCTTCGCCCGTGCACGGGTTCCACGGGACCGACTCGGCCGATCTGGCCGCGCGCCCCGTGCCGCTGACCGTGGCCGCGACCGAGGCGCCGAAGGACGCGACGCTCACCGAGGCGGGCAAGGCGGTCTTCCCGTACCTCAAGGGCACCGTGCCGATCGACGTCGGCACGTCCGGTTACGAGGCCACGCCGCTCGACGCGGCGAACTTCCAGACGCTGCTGACCGGCCCCGCCGGCCGCACGGTGCTGGGCGTCTACACGCACCCGGAGGACGGGCGCGAGGAGATGGTCATGACCGTGCCCGGCAACTCGGCGCAGATCCACAACCAGCTGCTGCGCCACGGGATGCTCGGCTGGGTGACGCGCGGCGTGTACCTGGGCTACCAGCGCAACTACCTGGAGCTCCACGTCGACGACCTCTTCCTCGGCGACGACGCCTGGGATCCGGTGGCCAACGTCACCTCGTACGACCCCGCGGTGGCGAGCCGCATGGACGCGGAGGACGTCGCGAAGGCCGTCGACTGGTCGCGCAGCCGCGGGCTGCGGCTGGACATGGCCTACAACGGCGGCGGCTCGGCCCTCTACCGCGAGCTCAGCGGCGCCGACCGCGACCCGCTGCTGGACGCCGTCAACGCGCTGCCCGACAAGTCGGTCTTCGGCTGGATCAACCACACCTTCGAGCATCCGAACCTGAACTGCTCGACGACGCCGTACATCACGCGGCAGGTGACGGACAACATCGCCTTCGCGCGGGCCAACGCGCTGCCGCTCGCCTCGGACACGGAGCTCGTCACGGGCGAGCACTCCGGGCTCGCGAACTCGCGGCCCGGCAATCCCGGCACGATCGACCCGCCGTTCTTCACGGACGACGTCGCGGTCGGCGCCGGCGGCTCGCTCGCCGCGGGCAGCTACGAGTGGGGCGTGACGGCCCGGACCGCCGCAGGCGAGACGCCGGCGTCGATCTCCGCGCCCGTCGCGGTGCCCGCGTCCGGCACGGCCCGCGTGTCGTTCAACGTCGTCTGCGGCGCCACGGAGTACCGCGTGTACCGCCGCCCGGCCACCGCCGGCGGCACGGGCGAGTGGTCGCTCGCGGGGACGATCGCCTCGACGGCCGACGCCCCGACGGACGACGGCACGCAGGAGGCGAGCTTGACCTTCAGCGACACCGGCGCGACCGTCTCCGCCGCGGCGCCGCCCACCGGCAACACCGCCGTGATCCCGCCGCGCGGGCAGAACCCGGCGCTGTTCCCCGCCGTGACGGCCGCGGGCATCCGGAGCGTGGCGACCGACGCCTCCAAGCAGTACCCGGACACGTCGGTCGCCTCCAACCCGTTCGGCACGGACGTCGGCGGGTCGCTGCTCCCGGCGGGCGCGACGTTCTTCGAGGGCACGGCGGCGGCGGGCTTCCGCGGCGTGCCGCGCCATCCGAGCAACGTCTACTACAACGTCTCGACCCAGGGCCAGCAGCTCGACGAGTACAACTGGATCTACTACCGCGGCCCGGCCGTCGACGGCGTGGACGGCAACTGCGTCGACGTCCCGGCGGTCACGACCTGCCGGACGACGCCCGCGACGTGGGCCGACTACGTCGCCAGCGAGAACCGGATCATGTTCGGCCACCTGATGGGCAACGACCCGCGGCCGCACTACGTCCATCAGAGCAACCTGGCCGACTGGAACCCGGCGCTGCCGGCGACCGACCCGGCCCAGGGCGGGATCCTCTACGCGGTCGTCGACTCGCTGCTCGACAACTGGTACGAGAAGTACTTCGACCGGGCGAGCACGCCGCTCGTGCAGCTCACGCAGACCGAGATCGGCGCGGAGCTCGAGCGCCAGGCGAAGTGGGCCCGCGATGTCGCGAACGGTCGCGTGAGCGCCTACCTGCAGGAGGGGGAGCTGCACATCGTCGCCAAGGAGGACATGCAGGTGCCCGTCACCGGCACCTCCGTGGGCGAGCTCTACGGCGGGCAGCGTTCCGGCATCGCGACGGTGAAGGCGACCACGCAGGCCGTGGTCCAGCCCCCGAGCCCGGAGAGCCCGGCGGCCGAGCAGCCGGCGCCGCCCGCGGCGGCTGCGCAGCCGGCGCCCGCGGCTCCG
>DATMVH010000623.1:0-5627 GCA_035563395.1 Solirubrobacteraceae bacterium | reverse complement strand
GCTCTGGTGAGCCCCGCGCGGGCGGCCCGCCGCCCGGCCGCCTGAGCGCCGCTGCGACCGAAATGCCGCGCCCGCGGACGCGGTCGGATAGCTTCCGCCGCGGTGAGGGTCGGTGTTCCGAAGGAGACCACGGAGGGGGAGCGTCGCGTCGCGCTCGTGCCCGACGTCGTGCGCCAGCTCGCCGGCCGCGGCCACGAGATCGTCGTCGAGCCGAGGGCCGGCGCGGCCGCGGGCCTCGCGGATGCCGTCTTCGAGGCCGCCGGCGCGACGATCGGCGACCCGTGGGCGGCCGACGTCGTGGCCAAGGTCGCCCCGCCGGGCGACGCGGAGGCCGCTGCGCTCGGCCCGAGCTCCGTCCTGATCGGCTTCCTCGCCCCGCTCACGAACGGCGCCGGCACGCGCGCCGTGGCGGCGTCCGGCGCGACGGCGTTCGCCATGGAGGCCATCCCGCGCATCTCGCGCGCGCAGTCGATGGACGCGCTGTCGTCGCAGGCGACGGTGGCCGGCTACCGCGCGGTGCTGATCGCCGCGAACGAGATCGGCCGCTTCTTCCCGATGCTGATGACGGCCGCGGGCACCATCCCGCCCGCGCAGGTGCTCGTGCTCGGCGCGGGCGTCGCCGGCCTGCAGGCGATCGCCACCGCGCGGCGGCTCGGCGCCGTCGTCACCGGCTTCGACGTGCGCGCCGCGGTGAAGGAGCAGGTGGAGTCGCTCGGCGCCCGCTTCCTCGAGGTGGAGGGCCATGCGGACGCCGAGGCGGCGGGCGGCTACGCGCGCGAGCTCACGGAGGCCGAGCAGGAGGCGCAGCGCGAGGCGCTGGCCGCGCAGATCGCGCGCTCGGACGTGGTGATCACCACGGCGCTCGTGCCCGGGCGGCCCGCGCCGCGGCTCGTCACCGCGGACGCCGCGAACGCCATGCGAGCCGGCAGCATCGTCGTCGACCTCGCCGGCGAGGCCGGCGGGAACTGCGAGCTCAGCCGGCCCGGCGAGACCTACGTCACCGATCGCGCGGTGATCGTCGCCGCGCCGCTCAACCTCCCGAGCAGCATGGCCGAGCACGCGTCGCAGCTCTACGCGCGCAACGTGGCGAGCCTGCTCGAGCTGATGACGGGCGAGGACGGCGCGCTCCGGCTCGACTTCGAGGACCCGATCATCGCCGGGGCGTGCGTCACGCGCGGCGGGGAGATCCTGCACGAGGGGGCGCGCCAGGCCGCGCAGGTGGGCGTCTGATGGACCTCCTGACCGAGATCGCGATCCTCGTCCTCGCCGCCTTCGTCGGCTTCGAGGTCATCTCCAAGGTCCCGAACACCCTGCACACGCCGCTCATGTCGGCGACGAACGCCATCCACGGGATCGTCCTCCTCGGCGCCATCCTCGTGATCGGGCCGGCGGACGGGTTCCTCAACGACCTGCTGCTCGTGATCGCGATCGCCTTCGGCACGATCAACGTGGTCGGCGGCTTCCTCGTCACGGACCGCATGCTCGGGATGTTCAAGGGGCGCAGGCCCGACCCGGGCGATGAGTCGTAGCGACCTCGTCGACCTTCTCTACATCGTGGGCTTCGCACTGTTCATCGCGGGCCTCCGGATGGTGCGCGGCCCGCGGACGGCGGTGCGCGGCAACCAGGTCGCGGCCGCCGGGATGGGCATCGCGGTCGTCGCCACGCTGCTCGACGACCGCATCGGCGACTGGGCGCTGATCGTGGTCGGCGTGGCCGTGGGGACGGCCGTCGGCATCCCGAGCGCCCGCAGCGTGAAGATGACCGCGATGCCGCAGATGGTGGCGCTGTTCAACGGCGTCGGCGGCGGCGCGGTGGCGCTCATCTCGCTCGTCGAGTACCGGGAGACGGGCGGCGACCTGCCGGCGGAGTCCCTGATCCCCGTCCTGTTCGCCGCGGTCATCGGCTCCGTCTCGTTCTGGGGCTCGAACGTCGCCTTCTCCAAGCTGCAGGAGCTCGGGTGGACGAAGCGGCGGTTCCCCCGGCTCACCGTGCCGAACGCCGCCCTCGCGGCGCTCGTCCTCGCCGTCGCCGTCGTCCTCGCGGCCGGCGTGGAGTCCGAGGGGCTCATGTGGCTGCTGCTCGTCCTCGCCGGCGTCCTCGGCATCACGCTCGTGCTGCCCATCGGGGGCGCCGACATGCCGGTGGTCATCTCCACGCTGAACGCGTTCACCGGCCTCTCCGCGGCGGCCGCCGGCGTCGCGCTCGACAACACCGCGCTGATCGTGGCCGGCATGCTCGTCGGCGCGTCCGGCTCCATCCTCACCAAGCAGATGGCCGAGGCGATGAACCGCTCGATCGGCAACGTCTTCTTCGGCGGGTTCGGCGGCGCCGCCGGTACCGTCGCGGCGGGCGCGGACGGGGCGGACCGCACGGTACGGTCGACGAGTGCCGGGGACGTCGCCATCCAGCTCAGCTACGCGCGGCTGGTCGTCGTGGTGCCCGGCTACGGCATGGCCGTGGCGCAGGCGCAGCGCACGGTCGCCGACCTCGCCGCGGAGCTCGAGCGGCGTGGGGTCGAGGTGCTGTACGCCATTCATCCGGTCGCCGGCCGCATGCCCGGTCACATGAACGTGCTGCTCGCCGAGGCCGACGTCCCGTACGCGAAGCTCAGAGAGATGGACGAGATCAACGGCGAGTTCGCGCGCACGGACGTCGCGCTCGTGATCGGCGCCAACGACGTCATCAACCCCGCCGCGCGGTCGGTCACCGATTCCCCGATCTACGGCATGCCGATCCTCGACGTCGACAAGGCGAGCTCCGTCGTGGTGCTCAAGCGCTCGATGGCGTCCGGGTTCGCCGGGGTCGACAACCCGCTGTTCTACGACCCGAAGACCTCGATGCTGTTCGGCGACGCGAAGACGTCCGTGGGCGACGTGCTCGCCGAGATCCACGCCCTCTAGTCCGACGGCGACGTCGAACGCCTCACCGGCCTCGATGCGCCCGGCGCGCGTCACGCGGGCGTTGACGCCGAACCGCCGGTGGCGCCGCGCGTCGAGGTGACGGAGGAGGTCCGGCCACTTCGCCTGCGTGTCGGGGTCGCGGGTCGGGATCGCGCAGCGCTCGCACGGACGCAGGAACCGCAGCACGACGCCGCCGGCGAAGTGCAGCGCGCGGCCTTCCCACGCGACCTCCGCCCAGGCCGGCTCGCCGACGTTTAGGTGGAGGTTGGGGCGGAAGCGCCGCAGGTCGACGGCGACGCCGAGCTCCGCGGACAGCGCGCGCTCGCCGCGGTGGTGACCAGGACGCTGCGCTCGAGGTCGTGGACGCCGCGCGGATCGCGGCGCGTGCGGACCGGTCGTCCGAGGTCCGCCTGCAGCGCGGAGCGCAGCCGCGGGTCGCCCCAGCCCCGCGTCCGCCCGTCGGGCCCCGTCACGGTGGCCAGCGGCGGCACGTCCGGGCGCAGGCTCGCGTCCGCGGCGAACGGATAGGTTGCCCGCCAGGCCAGCAGCCGCGGAGCCTCGCACGCGGTGAGCGGCCGCCACCCGCCCTTGAGCTCCGCCCGCACGACGTGCGTGCGATCGCCGCCGACGCCGCGGAAGCCCACCCGCATCCGCTCGCCGCCCGTCGACTTCGCCGGCCAGCGTCAGACCTCCGCCACGCTGCCCTCGGCCACGCGCGGCAGCGGAATCGCGACGGCGTTCTAGCCTGGAAGCCGATGGACCTGAACGAGCTCATCCGCACCCGCCGCACGCACAAGGCGTACGCGCCCGCTCCCGTCGACCGCGACACGCTCGACGAGCTGTTCGAGCTCGCGCGCTGGGCGCCGAACCACAACCTCACCAATCCGTGGCGGTTCCGCGTGCTGGGCCGGGAGGCGCTCGCGCGACTCAAGGAGGCCGCGGGTCCGGAAGCGGCCGCCAAGCTCGACCGCGCGCCGACGCTCGTCGCGGCCTCCGTCGTGCGCGACGAGGACCCGGTGGTGGACGAGGAGAACTTCGCCGCGGCGTCCTGCGCCGTCTACATCGTCCTGCTCGCCGCTCACGCGCGGGGCCTCGGCGGCTACTGGCGGACGCCCGGCGTGCTGCGCACGGACGCCGGCCGCGCCGCGTGCGGGATCGTCGACGGGGAGCGCGTGCTCGGGCTGATCCACCTGGGCGAGTCGCGCGGAGAGAAGCAGCCGCCGCCGCGCTCGCCGATCGAGGAGATCGCGACCTACCTGCCGTGACCTGGGCCGGCGCGCGGGCACCGTCTGCGCGCGGCCGTAACTTTCCCCCGTCCGGCCGGTTGCCATTCCCGGACCGTCCGTCGCCCCCCGTCCCCGGAGCCCATGCCGCGTCGCCTCCTCGCCGTCCTCCTCGCTCTCGTCGCCGTCCTGCTCGCGCCCGCCGCGGCTCGCGCGGCATGGTTCCCCGCCGAGCCGCTCGACGGCCCGAGCCCGGACGTCGTCGCGCTCGACGACCTCGACGTCGCCCGCGACGGGACGGGCGCGATCGTCTGGCGGCGGCTCGTGGACGGCGTCCCGCACGTCTTCCTGTCGCGCCTCGTGGCCGGCGCGTGGCGCCCCGCCGAGCGGGTCGACGGACCGATTCCGGACGCGGCGTCCGACATCTCGGTGGGCGTCGCGGACCGCGGCCGGCTCGCCGTCTTCTGGATCAGCGGATCGCGCGTCTACGGCGCCTACGCGCCCGCCGGCGACGGGCCGCAGCCGCTCGCCGGCCCGACGCTGCTGCACGCCGCGCCCGACGGCGCGCCCTCGGACGGGCTCGACGCGGAGATGGGGATCAACGGCACCGCGTACGCGGTCTGGCGCACCTCTGGGGGCGGCGGGGCCGACGTCGCGGGCGCGCGGCTGAAGGGCGCGGACTGGTCGACGCTCGCGGCGCCGATCGACATCGCCGCCTCGAACCCGGCGGGCGCCGGGACCGGCCGCCCGCGCGTGGCCGTCGACGCGGCGGGCACCGGGCTCGTCGCCTGGGGCGAGGCGGGCGGCGTGTTCGCGCGACGGTTGCTCGGGACGGCGCTCTCCCAGTACCCGCAGCGCGTGTCGCTCGCCGAGCTGGGGGAGGCGGACCTGCCCGAGGTCGACGTCGAGGAGGACGGCTCGTTCGGCTGGGTCGCGTTCCGCCAGCTCGACGCGAGCGGACCCCGGGCAATCGCCCGCCGCCTCGTCGGCCTGCAGTTCGAGGCGCCGGTCGGGCTCGACACCGGTCCCGGCGCGGGCCCGCCCGTCGTGTCCATCAACGGCCGCGGCCAGGGCGCCGCGATCGTGCCCGCGAGCGGGGCGGTCCTGGGCGCGGACGTCTCCTTCGGCAACGCCTTCACGGCCCCGGGGCGGCTCGACACGGCCGGCGGCAACGGCTTTCCCGATGTCGGCATCGCGGCCGCCGACAGCCGCGACGTCGCGGCCGCGTGGCGGATCGACCCCGGCGACGGGCGCGGCGTCGTCCTCGGCCGCTACCGCGTCGACGGCCAGCCGTGGGAGGCCGAGACCGTCCTCTCGCGCCCGGAGTTCGGCCCCGTGGTGCCGGGCTCGCTGCTCGTCTCGGGGGACAAGAACGGCAACACGGCGGTCGCGATGCTGCAGGGCGGCGACGCCGATCGCCGGCTCGTCGTCGCGGTGAACGACCTCCCGCCGGGCCGGGCGTTCCCCGCGCGCGGCTGGGTGCGCGAGGCGCAGCCGGCGCTC
>DATMVH010000622.1:0-6960 GCA_035563395.1 Solirubrobacteraceae bacterium | reverse complement strand
AGGCCGCGCGCGGCGCCGGCGGTCTCGGTCTGCGTGACCACGAGTGATTGCCTTCCCGTTGTGAGAACGGAAGATGCCGCGGACGGGCGTGCCTGTCAGGCCCGGCGCCCCGGGAGCCGCCGGGGCGACCGCAAGGGCGGCGGCTCGCTCGCGAGCCGCTCGTCGAAGCCGACGAGCTCCGGCCGCGCGGCGAGGTCCTCGACCGCGGGAAAGGCCTGCACGGGCCGCCCGTCCTTCCACACGACGAAGTGCGGCCGGCCGTAGATGATCGTGTCCTCGGAGACGCGGCCGCCCATCTGTCGCGCGAGCTTCGTGGCGCGGTCGCGGTCGATCCGCCGGTCGCGCCAGGTCGCGTAGCGCTCCTGCACGACGGGCGCGGCCTGCTTGGCGGCCGCGGCGGCGGCCGTCGCCGCGAGCCCTCGCACCGTCTTGTTCCGTGCCGCCGCCCGCGCCGCGTCGGCGATCGTCCTCCCCGCGCTCACGCCCCCATTGAACCGTGCCGGCGCCTCGGGCGGAGGGCTATACTGCGGCCTTCACGCGGCTGTAGCTCAGTTGGCTAGAGCGTCTGCTTGCCATGCAGAAGGTCGAGGGTTCGAGTCCCTTCAGCCGCTTCGGAAGAGGCCCCGGAAACGGGGCCTTTGTGCTGCAAAAGAGGGCGTTTCTTGCGTACGGGCCTATTGAGCCGTCTGTCCGCCGGATGCCGCCTGAGGACGCCGAAATCCCGCAACGCTCCCGCAGCTCCCACGGCAGATTCGTAGGCGTAGAGCCAAACCAAGGCCCGCGCGGGGCGGGCCTCGGTCCTGCGGGAAACCGCTACGCGGCCAGCGCCGCCTCCATGCGGGCGATGTGGTCGCGGTCCAGATGCGCGTACACCCGCTCCGTATTGCGCGTGCTGCTGTGGCCCATGTAGCGCGACACGTAGACCACCTCGACGCCGGACGCGATGAGCCACGACGCGAAGACATTGCGCCCCTCATGCGGGCACAACCGGTCGTACGGTCCCCGGACGCCTTCGGAGCCATCCGCCACGCCTCATAGCTCTGGCGCTCCAAGGCCCGGACTTCCCCGATGCGGACGGCGTAGAAGTTGCACGCCCACACCGCGCGGTCGTACTCCGACACGACAGCCTGACGGGCGCTTGCCTCCGTAGCGTCGATGATCCTAAGCGTCCGCGACTCTTCGGGCAGGGACTTGACCGACGCCATCGGGCCCGACTCGATGAGCTCGCGGTCGAGGGCGCGTGCGAAGACGATGCGCAGCGGGTTCAAGGGCATTGAATCCTGCGCATCCAACCCCGGAGGGCGCGAACGAAGCGCGGCGTGCCGAACTCCTGGCGCTGCACACGGGTCAACTCCCATGCCACCTGGCCGAAGCCGCCGACCTCCAAGACGCCGCCCACGATGTTCAGCGTCAGGCGCCCCGGCATCCGCCGACCGTAACCCGCATGCCGGATGATTCGGGCGCGCAGTCTTCGTTGTTTCGTTCGTCCGGCGTCGGCACGCCCCTCATCCCTGCCCACCTCCGCACACCGCCTCGCACTCTGGCATGCCACGGCGCGCGCTGGGCAACCCCCGGACTCACTGCCGCTCGGACCTGTCGGTCGTGCGGGGGACAGAAGGGCGGCGGCGCTTGACCCGCGTAAACGCGCCGGATTAGGGTCGGCGCTCCACGTTCGTCGGCGGAAGGAGCCGCATGTCCCGCGTCGGTCGGCTCGGCGTTGCCGTGCTCGCATGTTCGTTGTGTGCCGTGCTGGCGAGCGCCCCGGCGGCGTCCGCGCAAGACGTACCGCCGGTTCTCAGTGAGCCGCAGACCACGGTCTCGACCAGGACCGCGACGCTCCTCGGAACGCAGGCCGCGTTCACGATCACCGGCACCACGGCGGTGTTCTCGTTCCTGGCGTTCGAGAACGGTTCCCCGGTCGATCCGTGCCGCAACCTGCCCAACGCCATTCCCACAGATCCGTGCCGGATCGCTCGCGCGGTCCTCAGCCGCTTCTTGCCGGTAGACCCGTGCCGGGACCTGCCCACCGGCAGCCCGCAGGACCCGTGCCGGATCATCACACCGCTGACGACGGCGCGCGGCACGTCGGGCACCGCGAGTTGCGCGATCCTGGGAGCGGCGGCTACGCCCGCGCGGTCTGGTACCTCCGTGGTCCTGAACACCACCGCGCGCGGCGTCTTCAACCCCTTCATCCCGAACGACCCGTGCCGTCAGTTGGCGACGGTGCCGGTGGGATTCCGAGTGTCGCTGGCCGCGAACGGGAGCATCACGGACGCCGAGGCGCGGGTGGGGACGATCACCCCGGCGCCCTGACGCCACCCTGCTGCGGGGCGGGGAGTCATCCCCGCCCCCCTTCGGCGCGGAGAGTTCCCGCAAGAGTTCCCGCACCGCCGCCGATTGGCTCTACAGTCGCCGTTTCTGCCGCCGCCCAGGTTGCTTGCCATGCAGAAGGTCGAGGGTTCGAGTCCCTTCAGCCGCTTCGGGTCGTGGTCCCCGCATCCGGCTGATCGCGTCACCGCGCGATGACCCGCACGCCGGGACCCGAGCGCGACGCCGCGCCCGCGCCCTTCCGCGACCCCGCCGGGCCGCGCATGCGGGTGGTGATGGACAACGACTACTCGGGCGATCCCGACGGGCTCTACCAGCTGGTCCATCACCTCCTGTCGCCGTCCGTCGACGTGCGCGCCGTCATCGGCTCCGCCCTCTTGCCCGGCGACCCGTTCGCCCCCGGCGGCAAGGCGGCGACGAGCGCACGCGCCCGCGCCGAGGACGTCCTCGCCCTGATGGACCTGCAGGGCCGGATCCCCGCGCTCGAGGGATCGAACGAGCCGCTGGCCGACCGCCGTACGCCCCGCCCGTCGCCGGGTGCCGAGGCGCTCGTCAGCGAGGCGATGCGGACGGACACCGACCTCCCGCTCTACGCGGTGTTCGGCGCCTCGCTCACCCAGCTCGCGAGCGCGTACCTCATGGAGCCCGGGATCCAAGACCGCCTCACCGCCGTGTGGATCGGCGGCCCCGAGTACCCGGGCGTCGCCGCGCCGCCCGGCGCCGATCCGGCCGAGTACAACCTGCGCATCGACGTCATCGCGGCGCAGGTCGTGTTCAACGACTCGGCGATCCCGCTATGGCAGGTGCCCCGCAACGCCTACCGGCATGCGATCGTGGGGATGTCCGAGCTCGAAGCCCACGTGCGCCCGCTCGGCCCCCTCGGCGCCCACCTCTTCGACGCGATCGCGCGCGTGTTCGAGCGCGCCGCCCGGCACGGGGCCGCGCTCGGCGAGGCGTACGTCCTGGGCGACAGTCCGCTCGTGCTGCTCACGGCGCTGCAGTCGACCTTCCAGCCCGACCCGTCGTCGAGCCGCTACGAGGTGGTGCCGGCGCCGGAGATCGGCGACGACGGCGCCTACGTCCCCGGCTCCGGCGGCCGCGACATCCGCGTCTACACGGACCTCGACGTTCGGCTCATGGTCGGCGACTTCCTCGCGAAGCTGCGCGGCTTCCACGAAAGCGGCGCGGCACACTCCCGGAGATGACCGAGGGAGGAGGCGCCATGCGGTTCGGAGCCGGGATCTGGCTGTTCGGGCAGTTCGTCGACCGCTACGCGACGGACGCGTACGGCCCGCCCGTGAGCACCGTCGAGGCGATCGAGCGCGCCGGCGCCGTCGGCGACCTCGAGGTCCTCGACGTCAACTATCCGTTCTCCGATCCCGACATCACCGTGGACGAGGTGCGGCGAGCGCTCGAGGGGGCCGGGCTGCGGGCCGCGACGATCACGCCGCACATCTACACGCGCGAGTTCGTCGGCGGCGCGTTCACGAACCCGGATCCCGCCGTCCGGCGCCGCGCGCTCGCGCTCTGCGAGGAAGGCGCCGGCGTGGCGAAGGACCTCGGCGCGCCGACCTTGAAGCTGTGGCCCGGCCAGGACGGCTTCGACTACCCGTTCCAGGCGGACTACCGTGACCTCTGGCGCCTCGCGCTGGACGGCGTGCGGAGCGTCGCGGAGATGGATCCTGCCATCCGCGTCGCGATCGAGTACAAGGCCAAGGAACCGCGGACCCACTTGTCGTGGTCGACGGCGGCCCGGACGCTCCTCGGCATCGAGCACCTCGGCCGCGACGACGTCGGGATCGTGATGGACCTCGGGCACTCCCTGTTCGCGCAGGAGGCCCCGGCCGACGCGCTGTCGCTCGTGCACGAGCGCGGCCGCCTCTACACGATCGAGGTCAACGACAACTGGCGCGCGTGGGACGACGACCTCATCGTCGGCTCCGTCCACCTGATCGAGACGCTCGAGTTCTTCCTCGAGGTACGCAAGATCGGCTGGAACGAGCCGATCGTGCTCGACCAGTTCCCGTTCCGCGAGGATCCGGTCGACGCCGCCCGATCCAGCATCCGCGCGGTGCGCGCGATCGAGCGCACGCTCGACCGGCTCGACGTCGACGCACTGCGCGAGGTGCAGGAACGCCAGGACGCCGCGGCGGCGCAGCGGCTCATCAGCGACCTCCTGCTCGGGTGAGCCGCGCGCGGCGCGCGCCTACCTGAGCCGGAACACCGGCCGGCAGATGTGGGCGACGCCCGCCTGGATGGTGACGCTGGGCGCCTCCCGGCACGTCGTCTCGAACTCCCACCCGAGGAACCGCGACCCTCCCGCCGCCCTGGCCTCCAGCCGCACGCGCGTGCCGACGGGGAAGAAGGCGTTCCCGCAGCGTCCGGTCGTGCTCGTCCGCGTGAACGTGCAGTCGATCCCGGCGGGAGTGGAGACGACCCGCCCTTCGCCGGTGCCGCCGCGCGCGAGCGAGACGCTCCCGTTGTTCGCGCTGAACTCGGACGTCGCAGTGATCACCGCACCGCGGCGCGCGCCGCCCGCCTCGGCGACGATCACGGCCGACGCGCTGTTCGTCACGGGCTTCGTCTGCACGGTGAAGGTGGCGCTTCGCGCGCCGGCGGGCACGGTGACGCTCGGCGGAACGGTCGCCACGTTCGTGTTGTCGCTCGTGAGCACCGCGGACGTGCCGCCGGCGGGCGCGGCCGCCTCGAGCGTCACGGTGGCCGTGACCGGCGTGCCGCCGACCACGGTGCTCGCGCTCAGGGTGACGCTCGCGACCGCGGGCCCTGCGGCGGCGGGCGTGACCGCGAGCTGGAACGCGCGGCTCGCCGCCCCGTGCGTCGCCCTGATCAGCGCCGAGCTGCTCGCCGTCACGGCGGTCGTCGTGACCGTGAAGGAGGCCGTGAGCGCGTCCGCGGGCACGGTGACCGTCGGCGGCACGCCGGCCACGGCGCTGTCGCTGGAGAGCCCGACGACCACGCCGCCGGCCGTCGCGGGAGCGGTCAGGGTCACGGTCCCCGTCGCCGAGGACCCGCCGGTGACCGACAGCGGGGTGATGCTGAGGTTCGACAGCGTCGGGTCGTTCGAGTGGACCGTCAGGACCGCGGAGCGGGACACGCCGCCGGCGCTCGCGGCGATCACGGACGAGCTGGTCCCCGACGTCGGGTTTCCGGTGGCCGTGAACGTCGCGCTCGTCGCACCGGCCGGCACGGTGACGTCCGGCGGGACGCTCGCCGCGAACGCGTTGCCGCTGGAGAGCGCGACGACGAGACCGCCGGCGGGCGCCGGCCCGCCGAGCGTCACGGTTCCGGTGCTCGTGGCGCCCTCGCGGATCGCGGCCGGGCTGAGTTCGAGCGCCGACAGCGTGGGCGTGACGGTGGCGTACGCCCCGGGAGCCGCCACCGCGGCGAGCGCGCCGACGAGGCCGAACATACCGGTGAGCCTGCGAAGCGCGCGCTGGATCATCGCTCCTCTTCCTGCCGCGGAGAGCTCGTTCAAGTCGCGACCGGCTTCTCCGGCCGCGCGATGACCCGATCAGACCCCGGCGCCGGCCCCGTCGACCCGCACGGGCGCGCCGTCCTCCATTCGGCGCGCGGCGGGGCACGCTGCCCTCTTCGACACGGCGAGCGCATGTCAGACAATGAACCACACCACGCGGTCTGGGCGCAATGCGACGTTGGTCCTACGCCCGCGCTCGGCGCTCGCCGGGGAACACGATCCCGACCTGCCGGCGGATCGCGTCCATCACCCGCATCGTCGCGACGGAGTCCGCGAGCGGCCGCAGCGGCGACTCGACGCGCCCGTCCGCGATGCAGCGGGCGACCGCGGCGGCCTCGAAGTGCAGCGCCTCGTGCGCGACCGGCTCCTCGGTCCACCGCAGCGCCTCGCCGCCCGCCGCGCGCCGCAGCACGACGTCGCCCGGCTGGTAGAAGGGCCCGGGAAGGGTCAGCGTCGCCTCCGTGCCCGCCACCGTCGCGGTGGTCGGCGTCGCGCTCCAGATCGTCGTGTGGAGGACCGCCTCGTTGCCGTCCGCGTCGCTGAGGATCGCCGCGAGCTGGCCGTTGACGCCCGCCGGATGCGGCTGGCCCGTGGCGAGCACCTGCGCCGGCGCGCCGAGCACCCACGTGGCGAAGGTCACCGGATACGTGCCCAGATCGAGGAGCGGCCCGCCGGCGAGATCGGCGCGCATGATGCGGTGTTCGGCCGTGAAGCACTCGCCCATGTCGGCATGCACCGTCCGGACCTCGCCCAGCACGCCGGCGTGCAGGATCTGGCGGACGACGTCGAACCGCGGCAGGAACAGCGTCCACAGCGCTTCCATGCAGAACACGCCCCGGCGCGCGGCGGCCTGGGCGATCTCCTCCGCCTGCGCGGCGTCGAGCGCGATCGGCTTCTCGACGAGCGTGTGCTTGCCCGCCTCGAGGCTCAGGAGCGCGCACGGGTGGTGCGCGGGGTGCTCCGTGGCGACGTAGACGACGTCGACCTCGGCGTCCGCGACCAGCTCCTCGTAGGACCCGTGCGCGCGCGCAGCGCCGCATCCGTGCGCGAAGGCGCGCGAGCGGCGCGCGTCCCGCGAGCCGACGGCGACCACCTGCTGGCGCGTGTGGCGCTGCAGCGCGCCGGCGAAGCGCGCG
>DATMVH010000621.1:0-3079 GCA_035563395.1 Solirubrobacteraceae bacterium | reverse complement strand
CGCGAGCCGCTCCAGCCCGGCGGGGCGGCCGCCGGCGCCGCTCGGGCCGGGACTCGCGGGACGCGCCGCGAGACGGCCGTCCGCGTGGTGAGGCCCGTCGGGGCGCTCCATCATGCCCGCTCCCTACCCGTGAAGGCGGTTGGGGCAGGCGGGCTCTCAGCTAGCCTCTCCCGCTCGCATGATCGATGCAACGGACAAGCGCGAGCCTATCGGCGTCATCGGAACGGGCTACGTCGGGCTCGTCACGGCGGCCGGCTTCGCGGCGCTCGGATCCGACGTCTACTGCGTGGACATCGACGAGGCGAAGGTCAGGAGCCTGCAGGCCGGGCAGATCCCGATCTACGAGCCGGGCCTCGAGGAGCTGATCGCGACGCACCGCGAGCGCCTCCACTTCTCCACGGACCTCGCGCCGGCGCTCGAGCACGCGCGGCTGCTGTTCGTCGCCGTCGGCACTCCCCCGACCTACTCGGGCGACGCGGACCTTTCCGCCGTCCACGCGGTCGTGGACGCGATGCCGCCGTCGGACTCCCATGCGCTCGTGATGAAGTCGACCGTGCCGGTCGGGACAGGTGCGAGCATCAAGCGAGTGTTCGCCGAGCAGCGCAAGGGCTTCCGCTACGTCTCGTGCCCCGAGTTCCTCAAGGAGGGCGCGGCGGTCAAGGACTTCCTCGAGCCCGACCGCGTGGTCATCGGCGACGACGGCGACTGGGCGGGCGACGCCGTCGAGGCGCTCTACGCGCCGCTCAAGGCGCCCGTCGTGCGGACGGACATCAAGTCCGCCGAGATGGTCAAGCTCGCCTCCAACGCGTTCCTCGCCACGAAGATCTCCTTCATCAACGAGATCGCGAACGTCTGCGAGGAGACCGGCGCGGACGTCGTCGAGGTCGCGCGCGGCATGGGCCTCGACGACCGCATCGGCCCGCGCTTCCTGCAGGCGGGGATCGGCTACGGGGGCAGTTGCTTTCCCAAGGACGTCGCCGCCTTGAAGCAGCTCGCCGGCAACTCCGGCTACCACTTCCAGCTGCTGAACGCCGTCATCGAGGTCAACGAGCTGCAGAAGCGGCGCGTGCTCGCGAAGCTCCAGAAGCACCTCGGCTCGCTCGTGGGCAAGGAGGTCGCGCTCCTCGGGCTCGCCTTCAAGCCGAACACGGACGACATGCGGGAGGCGTCGTCGCTCGTGCTGTCCGCGCGCCTGCAGGCCGCGGGCGCGCGCGTGCGCGCCTACGACCCGATCGCGGAGGAGGCGGCCGCCAAGCTCATCCGCGGCGTCGACCTCGCGTCGTCGGCCGAGGAGGCCGTGGCCGGCGCCGACGCGGTGGTGCTCGTGACGGAGTGGCCGGAGTTCCGCGACCTCGACCTCCCCGCCGTGGCGGCCGCGATGCGCGGCAACCTGCTGGTGGACGGGCGCAACTTCCTGGACCGCGACGCGGCGCGTGCCGCCGGGCTGACCTACGAGGCGATCGGCCGGCCGCCGCACGACGGGGAGTCGCGCTGACGTGCAGGCGCTGATCCTCGCCGGCGGCGAGGGGACCCGCCTGCGCCCCCTCACCTCGACGGTGCCGAAGCCGGTGGTCCCGCTCGTCGACCGGCCGTTCATCGCCTTCATGCTCGACTGGCTGCGGCGCCACGGCGTCGACGACGTGGTGCTCGGCTGCGGCCACCTCGCGGCCGGCGTGCGCAACGTCCTCGGGGACGGCTCCGCCTTCGGGATCCGCTTGCGCTACGTCGAGGAGCCGCGCCCGCTCGGCACGGGCGGCGCGCTGAAGTTCGCCGAGCAGCTGCTCGACGAGCGCTTCCTCATGCTCAACGGCGACGTGCTGTCGGACATCGACGTCTCCGCGCAGGTCGGCCGGCACGAGGCCACGGGCGCCACGGCGACGCTGACGCTGACGCCCGTCGAGGACCCGTCGGCCTACGGCCTGGTGCGCACCGCGGACGACGGGACGGTCACCGGCTTCGTCGAGAAGCCGTCGCCCGACCAGGTCGACACGCACAACATCAGCGCGGGCATCTACGTGCTCGAGCGCGGCGTGCTCGACATGCTCGAGGCCGGCGAGCCCGCGTCGATCGAGCGCGACGTGTTCCCCGCGCTCGTCGGCCAGGGCCTCTACGCGCACGTGGGGGAGGGCTACTGGCGCGACATCGGCACGCCCGCGGGCTACCTCGAAGCCACGTACGACATCCTCGAGGGGACGGTGAGGACACCGGTCGCGGATCGCCTCGGCCCGGACTACCTCTGCGTGGAGGACCGCGTCGAGTCGGCCGGCCGGATCGTGCCCGCCGCGCTCGTGGAGAGCGACTGCCGGATCGGCGAGGGCGCGCACGTCGGCGGGCGCGCGGTGCTCGAGCACGGCGTCACCGTCGGCCCGCACACGACCGTCGAGCGGGCGGTGGTCATGCGCGGGGCGGAGATCGGCGCGCACTGCACGCTGCGCGGCTGCGTGGTCGGCGGGGGCGTGCGGATCGGCGACCATACGCGCGTGGAGGGCCTCGCGGTGCTCGGCGAGGGCGTCACCATCGGCGCCGGCAACGTCGTCACGAACGGCGCGCGCGTCTTCCCCGCCGTCACCATCCCGGACGGCGGGCTCCTGTTCTGATGGCCGGGCTGGACGCGGCCGCCGTCCGCGCGGTCGACACGACCGGGCAGATGGGGGAGGCGCTCGACCTCGCGACGCACCTGCGCGACGCGCTGTGGCGCGTGGACTCCGCGGCGATCGCGCCGCTCGACGCGCCCGGCGGCCTGATCGTCGCCGGCATGGGCGGCTCCGCCGTGGGCGGCCGGCTCGCCGCCGGCGTGCTCGGCCCGCGCCTCACGCGACCGCTCCACGTCGCCATGGGCTACGGGGTGCCGGCCTGGGCCGGCCCGGAGACGCTCGTCCTGTGCTCCTCGTACTCGGGGGAAACCGAGGAGACGCTCGCCGCCTACGACGCGGCCAAGGCGGCGGGCGCGCCGCGGATCGTGGCCACCACCGGCGGGGCGCTCGCGGCCCGGGCGCGGGCGGACGGCGTGCCCGTCGTGCCGCTGCCCGGCGGGTTCCAGCCGCGCGGCGCCGTCGGCTACGCGCTCGTCACGGCGCTC
>DATMVH010000620.1:0-11575 GCA_035563395.1 Solirubrobacteraceae bacterium | reverse complement strand
GCAGCACGTGCTCGCGCACGAGCTCGGCCGCCGGGCGCCAGCCCGGGAGGGAGCTCGTCGCGCGGCGGCGGCCCGAGCGCGAAGCGCGGATCGCCGGTGACCACCACCACGGCGTCCGCCGCCGGGACGGCGAGCACGAGCTGTCCCGCCCACCCCGCGGCGAAGACGCCTTCCGGCGCGATCCAGAGGCCGACGCCGTACGGGTGGTCCTCGGGCGGCCCGCCGCCGCTCTGCGGCGTCGTCATCGCTTCGGCGAAGCCCGCATCGACCAGCCGCCGGCCGCCCCACGTCCCTCGCGCGAGCTACAGCTCGCCCACGACGCCGAGATCCTGCGCCCGGATGCGCAGGTGCGCGCAGCCCACGTCGTGGCCGTCCGGTCCGCGCAGCCAGCGCACGTCGCGCATCCCCAGCGGCGCGAACAGCGCCTCCTCGGCGAACGCCCCCAGCGACGTGCCCACGCGCTCGGCGAGCCCCACGCCCAGCAGGTAGGAGGCGCCGTTGTCATAGGCGAACACGCGCCCGGGCGCGTGGACCCGCGGCGCCGCGATCACGCGCTCGGCCCACCCGGACGGCAGCGCCATCACGGCGTCGAGGTCGTACGGGCCGTCCACGCGGCTGCCGCGGCGTCAGGCGAGGTGACTCGTGTGCTGGTACTCCGGCCGGGCGACCGTCGCCTCTACCCGACGTCACGCCGCCGGCAAACGCCTCGCGATCGGGTACCGCGCGAGTCTCCCATACCGGACCGCCGGCCCGGAGGCATCTGGCAATGGAAAGTCCGCTTGACACGCCCGGGCGTTCCGGATACCGTTTGTCAAGTCAGCTTTACACGCGATGCGAAACGACGTCCGGGCATGCCGCACCGCCCGCGACCTCTCCCAGCAGCAGCTGGCCGAGGCGATGGACGTGTCGCGCCAGACCATCAACTCCATCGAGAAGGAGCGGTACACGCCGTCGCTTCCGTTGGCGATCGCGCTCGCCCGCTTCTTCCAGACCACTGTCGAGGAGCTCTTTCATGTCGACGACGACCATGCGTGACGGGACGTGGAGGCGCACAGCCGTCACCCTGCTGCTCGGGCTCGTCCTGGCGCTCGCGATCGCCTTCGCCGCCGGCGCGCCGCACGCGGCCTGGCTCGGGTTCGCGCTCGCGGAGACGGCGCGCGGGCGCGCGACCCTGGCTCGCGCCGCGCGGCGACGGGCGGGATGATCCCCACGCCCGCAGAGTCGAGCCCGCGAGGAAAAGCCCGGATGCTCCCCACCCGCCGCCGGCCATGGTGGCGCAGCAGATGGTGGACGCCGCTGCTCGCGCTCGTCCTCGGGGGCGTCGTGCTCGCGGCCATGGCCGTCGGCGGCGACCCCGGCGGCGGTTTGAGGGCGTTCGGGGTGATGGCCGCCGTCGCCGCGCTGTTCCATCTCGGCGGGCGCTCGGAGACGCTGCGCGGGCTCGGCGGTCCCGGGCGGGACGAGCGCTGGTCCCTGATCGACCTGCGCGCGACCGCGTTCGCCGGCCTCGTGGTCATCGCGGTGCTCGCGGGCGCGTGGCTGTGGGAGCTGTCGCACGGCGAGGACGGCAGCCCCTATAGCGAGGTCATGGCGGTGGGCGGGATCGCCTACATCCTCGCCATCGTGGTGCTCCGCCGGCGCTCGTAGCCGCCGGCGCGGCGGCGACGCCGGCGCCGACGGCTCACGTCCGGAGGCCGAGCGACTCCGCCACGCCGCGCACGTGCGCGACGGCGGCCTCGTACTCCGCCTCCGTGTCGAGGTGCTCGACGAGGATCGGCGTGTCGGGGTCGAGCTTCTCCATCTCGGTGAGGAGGACCGCGAAGTCCAGCGTGCCGAGGCCCGGCCGCACCTCCTCCAGGTGGACCGTCAGCTCGTCCGTCAGCCGGATGTCCTTGGCGTGGACGCTGCGGATGTGCGGGCCGAGCTTGGCGAAGCACTCGCGCAGGAACCCTGCGTTGTCGAAGTATCGCCGCGGCGAGCTGATCATGTTCGTCGGGTCGAGGTGCACGCCGAACTGCTTCCGGTCGACCGCGCGGACGAGCTCGAGGTAGCTGTCGGGCGAGTCCGGGAAGCTCCAGGGCATCGGCTCGACGGTGTAGAAGGTGCGGCGCGGGGCCGCGCCGTCGATGATCTCCCGCACCGTGTCGACGACGAGGTCGAACGTGTCGGGCGTGAGGTTGTCCGGGTGCGGCGCGTCCCACGCGTCCCCGCGCGACCCGGCGGTGGTCACGCAGCAGCGCGCGCCGGCTTCGTCGGCGAGCGCGAGCTGCGCCTGGCAGCGGGCGATGCCGGCCTTCCGGATCTCGTCGTCCGGGCTGATCGGGTTCGCGTGCCACGCGCCGACCTCGGCGATCACGACGTCCGCGGCCGCCGCGGCGTCGCGATAGGCCCGGACGGTCGCCGCGTCGGCGTCGTCGGGCAGCGGCCAGAACGCGGTGCGGAACCCGTGGCGCCGAAGCGTCTCGATCCAGCCGCCGGCGTCGTCCCAGGTGACGGTGAGGGGAGAGGCGAGCCGCATCGTCGCTACCCCGCGAAGGGCGCCGGCGGGAGGCCGGCGACGCCCGGCGCGGCCCGGAAGATGCTTCCGGCCTCGGGCTGCTCGTCGTCCGGCAGGTTCTCGCGCGAGGTCGTGATGTACAGCTCGTCCAGGCCGGACCCGCCGAACGTGCACGCCGTGACCTGCGTGACGGGCAATTCCAGCACCTCCTCGACCTTCCCCTCGGGGCTGAAGCGGCGCACCGCCGAGCCGCCGTAGAAGGCGACCCACACGCCGCCCTCGCGGTCGACGGTCAACCCGTCGGGAAGGCCCTCCTCCTCCGGGACGGTCGTGAACGGCCGCCGGTTCGTCAGGCCGGCCTCCGCGTCGTAGTCGTAGACGTCGATGCGGTACGTCATCGAGTCGACGTAGTACGCGGTCCCGAGGTCGGGCGTCCACGCGAGCCCGTTCGAGCACGTCACGGACGGCGCGACGACCGACACCGTCCCGTCCGCTTCGAGCCGGTAGAGCGCGCCCGCGCCGGGCGTCATGTCGTAGGCCATCGAGCCGCAGTAGAAGCGGCCGTCCGGGTCCGTGGCGCCGTCGTTCATGCGCACGGCGGGGTCGTCCCACACCTCCGGAAGGGGCTGGACGGCGCCGTCGTCGTCGATCAGCGCGAACCCCCGCTCGACGCCGGCGACCATGCCGCCGCCCGCGCGCGGGCGGAACGACGCGGCCACGCTGCCGATGTGCAGCCGCTCGACGAGCGTGCCGTCGCCGTCGAGGCACACGATGTCGCCCGCCAGCATGTCGACGAACCGCAGCCCTTCCCATCCCGGCGCCCACACGGGGCCCTCGGCATGGTAGGCGAGCCGCTCGGTGAACCGCTCGACCGTCGTGGTCAAGGCCGCTCCTCCGTCGTAGCGCCGGCGCTCACGTCCAGCCTCCGTCGACCACCCACTTCTGCGCCGTGCAGGCGCGGCTGTCGTCGGCCGCCAGCCACAGCACCATGCGGGCGACGTCCGGCGGATAGAGCTTCTGCGGCAGGCACTGGTTGCGCGCGATGCTCTCCTCCGCCTCCGGCGTGACCCAGTGCGTGAGCTGGCGCTCGGTCATGATCCAGCCCGGCAGGACGCAGTTGACGCGGATCCCGTCCGGCCCGAGCTCGCGCGCGAGCGTGCGCGTGAGCCCCTCGATGCCGGCCTTGGACGTGATGTAGGCGGGCAGGTCGGGCAGGTCGATGTGGGCGGCGATCGAGCCGAGGTTGATCACCGAGCCGCCGCCGGCCGCGCGCATCATCGGCACCACGGCCTGCGTGGCGAAGAAGTGGTGGCGCACGTTGACATGGATCAGCTCCTCCCAGCGGTCCACGCTCAGCGTCTCCACCTCGTGGCGGACGTCGTTGGCGGCGTTGTTGACGAGGACCGTGACCGGGCCGAGCTGCTCGCCGGCGGTCGCGATCGCCGCCTGCAGCGCCGGGATGTCGCGCACGTCGCAGGGGATGAAGAGCGGCCCCGGGTGCCCGCGCTCCGCGACGCTCGCGGCGACCGCGCGCCCGGCCTCCTCCTGCACGTCCACGAAGGCGACGCGGACGCCCTGGGCGGCGAGCTGGGCGACGAACTCGGCGCCGAGCCCGGTCGCGCCGCCGCTGACGAACGCGACGCGGTCGCGCAGGCTCGGGTAGGTCGCGAAGGTGTCCGTCATCGGCCCGGCACCACGATGCCGCGGCCCACGGCGCCGCGCGTCAGCGCTCCGTAGGCCTCGTTGATCGACTCCAGCGCGTACTCCTCCCCGACGAGGTCGTCCAGCGGCAGCCGCCCGGCGAGGTAGAGCCGGAAGAGGCGCGGCAGGTCGACGAGCGGGTTCGCCGACCCGTACAAGCTGCCCACGACGCGCTTCTGGCGCTGCACCAGCTCGTTGATGGGCAGCTCGACCGTCGCGCCGACGCGGCCGAGCCCGACGGCGACCGTCGTCCCGCCCGCGCGCAGGCACGCCACCGCCTGCTGCAGCGTCCCGGCGCGGCCCACGGCCTCGATGGCGAACTCGACGCCGTCGGGCACGGCGGCCGCGACCGCCTCGACGACGTCCTCGCGCGACGCGTCGACCGTGTGGGTGGCGCCGAGCCGCTCGGCGTGCCCGAGCTTCGCCGCGTCCACGTCGACGACGATCACCGGATCGGCGCCCACGAGCCGCGCGCCCATCACCGCGGACAGTCCGACGCCGCCGGCGCCGAGGACCAGCAGCGAGCGCCCGGCGCACTCCCCGATCACGTTGAGGATCGCGCCCACGCCGGTGATGACCGCGCAGCCCGTGATCGCCGCGATGCGCGGCGGCACGCCGTCGGGCACCCGCACGACCGACTTCTCCGAGACCACGACCTCCTCGGCGAAGCAGGAGACGCCCATCAGGTGGTGGACCTCCTCGCCGTCCAGGCGCAGGCGCGTCGTGCCGTCGTCCGGCAGGCCGCCGGTGGTCGCCTGCACGCGGCCGAGCACGCAGAGCACCGGCTGGCCGGTGAGGCAGAAGGAGCAGCGGCCGCAGCGCGGCCGCCACAGGAACGCGACGGTGTCGCCGGCCGCCACCGTCTCGACGTCCGCCCCGACCTCCTCGACGACCCCCGCGCCCTCGTGGCCCACCACCACGGGCAGGCGGCACTGCAGGTCGCCGGTCATGTAGTGGTAGTCGCTGTGGCAGACGCCGGCCGCGGCCACGCGGACGCGGAGCTCGCCGCGCCGCGGCGCCTCCAGCGCGAGCTCCTCCAGCCGCAGCGGCGAGCCCGGCTCGTGCAGGACGGCGGCCCTCATCGGCTCCCGGCGGGATCGGCGGTGTCCCGGCGCACGCTCAACTGCTCGCCAGCTGGTCGCGCAGCGTCTCGCGGACCGCGCAGTTCTCGAAGGCGAACGAGTCGGCCAGCGCGACGAGCTCGTCCTCGCCCAGGCCGCGGAAGAGCTCCGCGTACTCCTGCACGAGCGGCTGCGCGAACGTGATGTTCAGCAGCAGCGTCCGCACCCAGTCGAAGCGGCCCCACGGGTACGGGTCGAAGTTCGGCGCCTCGCGCTCGACGAGGTCCTGCACCGGCTGCGTGATGTCGCTGTTCTCGCGCCCCGTGCTGCCCCACTGGTCCACGCCGAGGCGGACCTTCTTGGCCACGAAGTCGGCGACGAGCTCGCCGTAGGGCGAATCGGGTCGCACGTACACGAGCCCCTGGCGCCCGAGGTCCTTGTACATCCAGGTCGCGTACCCGGCGTTGTAGCGGCGGTAGCGCTCGAGCTGGTGGTCGAGGATCTCCCGCCGGAGCGCGTCGGCCTCCGGGTCGCCCGTGTAGATCGGCGCGAACTCTCCGACGTAGATCGGCGTCTCGGTCCGGCGCGCGTACGCCGAGCGCTGGAGGAACTTGTCCTCCGCGGCGTCGCGGTCGTACTCGGCCGCCCGGCCGAGACCCGCCGGGACGTAGTCGTGCAGCGCGTACACGGCGTTCTCGAGCGTCTCGTCGTCGAAGAAGTCGAACTCAGTCGAGTACGTGTTCCCGTCCAGGAACAGCGTGTGGTCCGGGTCGACCGCGCGGATCGCCGCGGACAGCCGGCGGTAGAACGGCCCGACGACCCGGCGCGACTCGTCCGCCGGCTCGTTCATGAGGTTGTAGCCGGCGACCCACGGGTTGCCCTTGTAGCGGTCGGCGATCGCCTCCCAGAGGTTCACCACGCGGTCCTGGAAGTGCGGGTGCTCCCAGAACAGCGCCCGGTTGGTCGGGTTGTCGGAGTGCCAGTGGTGGTTCTGCCAGCCGGGCAGCGCGTGCAGGTCGATGATGCTGTAGATGCCGTGCGCCCCGCCGGCCTCGATCGCGCGGTCGAGGTGGCGGAAACCGTCCTCGATCACCTCGAACGGCTTCGCGTCGGACTCGAGGTGGCGGTAGTTGAGCGGGATGCGGACGCAGTTCAGGCCGGTCTCGGCCAGGAAGGCGGCGTCGGCGTCGGCGTAGAAGGCCGAGAGCAGCCGGTCGAAGAACAGCTCGTAGCGCTCGTCGCCGAGCACGTCGCGCACGGCCGCGCGCATCATCGTCTCGTTGCCGGCGTAGCCCGTGATGAAGTTCTCCATGTTGAGCCAGCCGCCGATGTTCGTGCCCTTGAGGCGGATCGGCCGGTCGTCGGCGTCGATGATCTCCGTCCCGCGGGTGCGCAGGGGTCGCGATGGCGCGTCGGTCATGCAGTCCTCTGGTTCGAAAGTGACAGGGCGGCCCGGCGTTCCCGTGCCACCTCCCGGAGGGTGGGCACGGTACTAGGCGCCGGATGGAATGGATCGGACAAGGGGGAGAAACGCATGGAGATCGGCATCGGGCTCCCGTCCACGCTCCGCGGCGCGGGACGTGGCGAGCTGCTGGAGTGGGCGCGGCGGGCGGAGGCGCGCGGCTTCTCGACGCTCGGGACCATCGACCGCATCGTCTACCCCAACCACGACCCGCTGATCGCGCTCGCCGCCGCCGCTGCCGTCACGGAGCGGATCCGCCTCGCGACCACGATCCTGGTCGCCCCGGCGCGAGCCAACGGCGCGGTCGTGGCCAAGCAGGCGGCCACGCTCCACGCGCTGTCGCGCGGGCGGCTCGTGCTCGGCGCGGCGGTCGGCGGCCGCGAGGACGACTACGCGGCCTGCGGGGTGCCGTTCGGGCGGCGGGGGCGGATCTTCGACGAGATGCTCGCGCGGTGGGAGCGGATCTGGAGCGGCGAGGACTTCGGCGTGGCCGGCGCGATCGGGCCCGAGGCGCCCGGCGGCCGCCCGCGCGTGATCATCGGCGGCACGGCGGACGCCGCGTTCGCCCGCGCGGCCCGCCACGGCGACGGCTGGACGGCGGGCAACGAGACGCCCGAGCGCTTCGCGCAGGGTCGCGAGCGCGCGATCGCGGCATGGGAGGCGGCCGGGCGCGACGGGGCGCCGCACACCATCGCGCAGCCGTATTTCGCGCTGGGCGAGCGCGCGGGCGAGGCCGCGGACCGCTACCTGCGCGACTACTACGGGCATCTCGGGAGCTACGCCGACTGGGCCGTGGAGCGCGCGGCGACCGACGTCGCTACCGTGCGGCGAGACGTGCGCGAGTTCGCCGCCGCGGGCTGCCATGAACTGATCTTCTTCCCGTGCGACGCGGACCCCGAGCAGGTCGACCTGCTCGCCGACGCGATCGCCTGAGCGCCTTCCCAGACCCGAGGAGCCGACGTGACGAGCCAGACCGGACCCGACCCCGACGCCATCGCCGCCGCGCTCGCCATGCGGCCGCTCGGCCGCACCGGGCTGCAGGTGACCCCCGTCTGCATCGGCGGCGGCCCGCTGGGCGGCATGCCGAAGCTCTTCGGCTACGAGACCCCGTTCGAGCGCGGCGTGGAGACCGCGCTCGCCGCCTTCGACGGCCCGTTCAACTTCCTGGACACCTCCAACGAGTACAGCGACGGGGAGAGCGAGCGGCGTATCGGCGAGGCGCTCCGGCGGCGGGGCGGTCTTCCCGAGGGCTTCGTCCTGCAGACCAAGGTCGACCGCGACGTGCGGACGGGCGAGTACACCGGCGCGCAGGTGCGCCGCAGCATCGAGCAGAGCCTCGAGCGCCTCGGCGTCGACCGCGTGCCGGTGCTCCACCTGCACGACCCCGAGCACATCTCCTTCGAGGAGGGCGTCGCCGCCGGCGGCCCGCTCGAGGAGCTCGTGAAGATCCGCGACGAGGGCCTCGCGCGGTTCATCGGCGTGGCCGGCGGGCCGGTGGGGCTGATGAGCCGCTACCTGCAGACGGGCGCCTTCGACGCGCTGATCACGCACAACCGCTGGACGCTGGTCGACCGGTCCGCGGACGCCCTGCTCGACGAGGCGGTCTCCCTGGGCGTCGGCGTGATCAACGGCGCGCCGTTCGGCGGCGGCATCCTCGCCCGCGGCACCGCCGCCACGCAGGACTACGGCTACCGGCCGGCCGGGGAGGAGGTGCTCGCCCGGATCCGCCGCATGGAGGAGATCTGCGCCGGGGCCGGCGTCCCGCTCGCGGCCGCGGCACTACAGTTCTCCACCCGCGACGAGCGGGTAGCCGCCACGATCGTGGGCGTCTCCCGGCCGGAGCGCATCGAGGAGACCGCGCGGCTCGCGGCCTGGCCGATCCCCGAGGGGATCTGGCCGGAGCTCGAGGGCCTCGCCGCGCCGCGCGAGACGTGGCTCAACTGACGGCTGTCGTACACCACCGAGGAAGGGCGAACCCGAACACCATGGCGATCGAGAGCACGAACGCGTCCGATCCTGCAGCGATCCGCTTCCCCGCGGGCTTCGGCTGGGGCACCGCGACGGCCAGCTACCAGATCGAGGGCGCGGTCGGCGAGGACGGGCGCTCGCCGTCGATCTGGGACACGTTCTCGCACACGCCGGGCGCGATCAGCGACGGGACGAACGGCGACCGCGCCGACGACCACTACCACCGCTGGGCCGAGGACGTCGCGCTGATGGCGGGCATGAACCTCCCGTTCTACCGCTTCTCGCTCGCCTGGCCGCGCCTCCAGCCCGACGGCCGCGGCGAGCTGAGCCAGCGCGGCGTCGACTTCTACGCACGCCTCGCCGATGCCCTGCGCGAGCGGGGCATCGAGCCGTGGGTGACGCTGTACCACTGGGACCTGCCGCAGGTGCTCGAGGACGCGGGCGGCTGGCCGGCGCGCGACACCGCGCTGCGCTTCGCCGACTACGCCGAGAAGGTGCACGACGCGCTCGGCGAGCGCATCCGCTTCTGGACGACGCTCAACGAGCCGTACTGCTCGAGCCTGCTCGGCTACGCCGCGGGCGTCCACGCGCCCGGCCGCAAGGAGCCCGCGAACGCCATCCGGGCGATCCACCACCTGCTGCTCGGCCACGGCCTCGCGGTGCAGGCGATGCGCGCGGGCGGCGGCGACGGCCACGAGTACGGCATCACGCTCAACCTCACGCCCGCGATGCCGGCGAGCGAGTCGGAGGCCGACGCCGACGCGGCCCGCCGCTCCGACGGGATCTCGAACCGCATCTTCCTCGACCCGCTGCTGCGCGGCAGCTACCCCGAGGACGTGGTCGCCGACCTGGAGCCGCTGCTCGCGTTCGACCACGTGCAGGACGGCGACCTCGAGACCATCGCGCAGCCGCTCGACGCGCTCGGGATCAACTACTACTTCCGCCACCTCGTCCGCGCCGGGTCGGGCGACCGCTTCGGCGGCGGCACGCCGCAGGTCGGCGCCGGCGACGTGGAGATCGTCTCCCGCGGGCTGCCGCGCACGGAGATGGGCTGGGAGATCGACCCGGAGGGGCTGTACCACATCCTCACCCGGGTGTGGCGCGAGTACGGGCCGCCGCCGCTGTGGGTGACGGAGAACGGCCGCGCGTCGGCGGACGTCGTCGCGGACGACGGCGGGGTCCACGACGCGGACCGCATCGAGTACCTCGACGCGCACTTCCGGGCGGCGCACCGGGCGATCGAGGACGGCGTGGACCTGCGCGGCTACTTCGTCTGGACGCTGATGGACAACTTCGAGTGGGCGTACGGCGAGTCCAAGCGCTTCGGGATCGTCCACGTCGACTACGAGACCCAGCAGCGGACGCCCAAGGACTCCTCGCGCTGGTTCGCCGGCGTGATCGCCCGCAACGGCCTGGGGGAGGACGCGTGACCGCCGCCCGCTTCCCCGACGGCTTCGCCTGGGGCACCGCCACGGCCAGCTACCAGATCGAGGGCGCCGTCGAGGAGGACGGGCGCTCCCCGTCGATCTGGGACACGTTCTCGCACACTCCGGGCAAGGTGCAGGACGGCGACACGGGCGACGTCGCCGACGACCACTACCACCGCTACGAGGAGGACGTCGACCTCATGGCGGGCCTGGGGGTCGGCTGGTACCGGTTCTCCATCGCCTGGCCGCGCGTCCAGCCGGCCGGACGCGGGGACGTGAACGAGCGCGGGGTCGACTTCTACTCCCGCCTCGTCGACGCGCTGCTGGCCAAGAACATCCGGCCGTGGGTGACGCTCTACCACTGGGACCTCCCGCAGGTCCTGCAGGACGCCGGGGGCTGGCCGGAGCGCGACACCGCCGAGCGGTTCGCCGAGTACGCGGCCGCCGTGTACGAGCGCCTCGCAGACCGCGTGCAGCACTGGACGACGCTCAACGAGCCCTGGGTGTCGGCGTTCATCGGGCACGCGACCGGGCGCCACGCGCCCGGTCTGCAGGACCCCGAGGCGGCGCTGCGCGCCGCGCACCACCTGATGCTCGGCCACGGCCTCGCGATCGAGGCGATGCGGGCGCAGGGACGCGCGGACAGCCAGTTCGGCGTCACCCTCAACATGACGCAGGTCGACCCGGCCTCCGAGGATCCCGCCGACGTCGACGCCGCGCGCCGCGCCGACGGCCTCACGAACCGCATCTTCCTCGACCCGTTCCTGCGCGGCAGCTACCCGGCCGACGTCCTCGACGACGTCCGGGGCGTGAGCGACCTGTCGCACATCCGCGACGGCGACGAGCAGCGCATCGGAGTGCCGCTCGACTTCCTCGGGATCAACTACTACTACCGGACCGTCGTGCGCGCCGGCGGCGGCAGCCGCGACGCGGTGTCTCAGTGGGTGGGCAACGGCGACATCGAGCCCGTCTCGCGCGGACTGCCGCGCACGGAGATGGGCTGGGAGATCGACGCCGAGGGGCTGTACGACCTGCTCACGCGGGTGGCGCGCGACTACCCGGGCGTCCCGCTGTACGTGACCGAGAACGGCGCCGCGTTCGCCGACGTCAAGGACGCCGACGGCGCCGTGCACGATCCGGACCGCATCGCCTACCTCGACGGGCACTTCCGCGCGGCCCACCGGGCGATCGCCGACGGCGCCGACGTGCGGGGCTACTTCGTGTGGTCGCTGATGGACAACTTCGAGTGGTCGTTCGGCTTCTCCAAGCGCTTCGGCCTGATCCACGTCGACTACGAGACGCTCGAGCGGACGCCGAAGGACAGCGCGCGCTGGTACGCCCGGGTGGCGGCCACCGGACTGCTGCCTCCGCACCCCGGCGGAGGTCGATAGCGTGGCCCGGATGGACAAGCAGGGCCCGGTGGGCAGGGGGCCCTCCCCCACCCTCGACGAGGTCGCCA
>DATMVH010000619.1:0-4765 GCA_035563395.1 Solirubrobacteraceae bacterium | reverse complement strand
GCCGCCGCCGCCGTCGCCCCGTCGTTCGCCGACCTTCGCCTCCGGGTCTATGACGCGGTCAAGGCGCACTGCACGGAGCGCCTGCAGCCGATCGCGGATCGGCACGCCGCTGCGGCGTTCGATCTCCTCGACCGCATGCTGCCCACGGTCGCGGTCGACCTTCCGAAGCCTGTGGTGAAGCGCGCGGCGGAGGTATGCGGCGCGTGAAGCCCGGCAAGCTCACCCCGCCGCCGAAGGCGACCGCAGCCGTAGCCGCCCTGGCGGCCCTCACTTTCGTTCCGGCCGCCGAGGCGCACATCCCCGTCACCCCGGCGAGTCGGCCGTGCGCGGACCCCGCCGTCAAGGCCGTGTGCGTGAACGTGAAGAAGGCGGCGCGGCTCGCGGCGATGGCGCCGCAGCACGCGGCGACGGGGGAGCCGTGCGCGGCGGTCGACGACAACTGCAAGCCCGCGTTCGTCGTCGCGCAGAACCTCAGCGCGTACCGGGTGCTCATGCTCGGCGAGAACCTCGGCCCGGACACGTGGGTCACGCACCGCCGCGGCGGTCACGGCCGCCCGTTGTCGAGGCCGCTGCTGGTGCCGAACGGCGCGCACGTCGCGACCGTCAAGTTCATGCGCGTCAGCGACGGGTCGCCGCACGCGACGGTGTTCTGGACGTTCACGTTCCGCCACCCGACGGCGGAAGGGCGCGGCGCGGTCGCGGTGGAGGGGTGGCCCGCTCACAACTGGGTGATGGACTCGGAGTTCGCCGGTGCGAGGCGGCTCAGGCTGCTGGACCCGTTGCCGATTTCGAGTGGGAGCGGCGTGGAGGAGCGGACCTGATGCCGGAGAGTGAGCACTGCCCGCTGTGTGGAGCGGAGTGGGACGGTTACCGCAGCGAGTGGTCCGCAGGCGATTACGCGGATCACAAGGGACCGAGCTACTACACCCGCTGCTGTGGCGCGGCGGAGTGGCAGATTTTCGTGGCGAAACGGGAGATGCCGTCCCGACCCGGCGAGCGACAAGGCGAGCGTCCCCGGGCGCCACTGTCTCCTACAGGACGTGGAAGGTTTGGCTTCTAATGGCCGGTAACCCGCTCTCTGCAAAGACGGTTCGAGGGTCGCAGGTCGGCGCCGACGCCAGGGAAGGAGGCGCTGCTGTGAGTGACGGCCTGCCGGATGAGGCGGTGAGGCGCACGCGGCGATGCCCGTCGTGCGGCGAGCTGACGGATCGCCTGAGTCACTGTTTTGTCAAGGGGCCTCCGATGTTTCCGCAGCTCGACAGCGATACAGCGACCGAACCCGTGGATGTAGTCGTGCTCTCCGCCCTTCCCGCTTGCGTTCTCGTCAGCGACGGGAAGGGGACGGTGACGCCGTACATGCAGAGCGAGGCGGCGACGGCCATCCATTGGGCGTCCTCCATGCTCGCCGCCCTGTCCGCTACGGACACCGAGGAGAACCGCGATGAGTGACGGGCTGCCGGATGCGGTCGTGGAGGGCACACCGGAGAGCGTTGTCCGTGCGGCCGAGGCCTATGCGCGAGCCGTGGCGCAGGGCATGTCCGCAACCGAGACTGTGACGAAGCGGAATGCGTTCAAGGCCGAAGTGGTGGCACTCAACGAGGACGTGCGCGGTCGAGTGCTTGCCGAAGCGTTGGAACACCACGAGGCGGCCGCCCTCGCCGCCCTCCCCGCTGGTCTCTACCGAAGCGACGGGAAGGGGAACGTGACGCCGTTGAGCGAGAGCGAGGCGCGTGAATTGCTCGGCCCTGCGCCGGGGGTGATGCATCCCGTCGACAAGGCGTTCTACGAGTTGGAGGTCAAGGAGCGCAACTACGAGCGCGTGCGAGTTGATCGCCTGCAACGCGAACTCGCCGCCCTGTCCGCCACGGACACCGAGGAGCACCGCGATGAGTGACGGGCTGCGTGACGAGGCTGTGGAAGCAGTGGCGCGCGCGATGCACGCATGTGGCTTCGGATACGACATCGACGCCGATGGCGTGGCCCGCGCTTCGATGCTTAGCGTCGCGACCCATGTCCTCTCCGCCCTCCCCGCCGGCCTCTACCGCAGCGACGGGAAGGGGAAGGTGACGCCAATAGACCTGGAGGATGCGGTGCGGGTCATGGCGGATGCACTGCTCGCCGACTTGGGCCTTCCTCGCTATGGCGGACATCGGGCAACCATCGAGCGTCGTGAGCGGCTAGTTCTCGCCGCCCTGTCCGCCACGGACGCCGAGGAGCGCGCATGACCGCCCGAGTGTTCCTCCGCAGCCTGTGGATCATCGTCCGGGAGCGGATCCGTCGTGACACCGCCGGCGCCGAGGAGAAGACGGGAGTGGCAGCGTGACAACTGCGGAGATCCTGTGCGCAGCGCGGGAACGTATCGCCATCTCAAAACGATGGGCAAAGGGTTGGTGGGCGTACGACGTCCAAGGCAACAAGTGCCGCGAGGACGATCCGCAAGCACGCCAGTGGTGTTCCGCGGGGGCAGTGTTCGCTGTCAGTCGAAGCGACGGGTGGGCTGCGCTTGAGGTGCTCGCCGGTGTAGTTCCCGGGCGTGTCTCGGACTTCAACGACGATGCGGCGACAACGCATGCCGAGGTTCTCGCGGCCTTTGATCGAGCCATCGCTGCCGCAGAGGCCGAATCGTGAACGACGTCGCCCTCTCCCGCGAGCAGCTCGACGTGCGCGACGACGACTTCTACGCGTCCGCCGCTTTGCGCGCGCGGGACGTCGCGGACCACGCCCGCGATTACTTCGATGCGCCCGCGAGGTTGGCGGCCGCGACGGCGAATGGTGCCCCCGTCGTCGTGGCCGCGAGCCCCGCGGGGCTCGACCAGCACGGCCCCAACGCCGTGCACCTTCCCTCATCCCCCAATGCCGCCGGCTTCGGCCGGCGGCGGCGGGACGAGGGGAACCCGACGTCAGGCGGCCCCGGGGCTGAGCCCCCCGAGGCCGCTGTAACCCACGGAGGAACCCCGTGAGCAGACAAACCGTACCCGACCTGGCCTACCAATCCATCTTCGCGCTCCGCGACGGCGTCGACGCCAGCGTGCACGTGTACCCGCCCGGCGAGGCGGCCGGCGAGGCTGGCGCCGCCGCGGACGGCCAGCTCATCCTGTGGCCCTCGGGCACGTCGGTCACGGTGTCCGGCATCCCGCTCGCGGGCATCGCGCGGCTGCACGGCGCGCTCGGCATCGCGCGGGCCGCGATGGGCGACGAGAACGTCACCGTCACCCTGACCCGCGACGAGTTCGCCGCTGTGAGCGACGCCGTGCACGGGACGCTGCGGCTGTGGCGCGACGTGTGGCCGGACCGGCCGCTCGGTGACCTCGAGTCTGCCGCGGCGAGGCTCGCCGCGTGCCTGCCCGCGCGCGAGAACGAGGAGTCGTAGGCGGGTGCCCGACTTCAAGCTCGACGATTACGTCGACGTCGCGGAGCGGTTGCGCCAGTTCTACGAGCGCTACCCCGACGGGCGCATCACCCGCCTCGACGACCCCCGCGTCATGGAAGTAGGGGAGAAGACGTTCATCGTGTACTCGGCGGTCGCCTACCGCGACCCCGAAGACCCGAGGCCGTGCGTCGGAACCGCGTGGGAGCCGTTCCCCGGCCGCACGCCTTACACGCGGGACTCCGAGCTGATGAACGCGGAGACCGCGGCGTGGGGCCGCGCGATCATCGCCGCCGGCATCCCGTCGAAGCGGATCGCGTCCGCAGACGAGGTCGCCGCTCGCCAAGCGGGCGAGACGGCGCAGCAGGCTGGGGGGACGGGGAACGGTGGAGTGACGGCGGCGCCGCCGCAACCGACGGAGGCCGTCGCGACTGCGGCGCAGCGAGGCAAGATCAACGCCAAGGCCGCCGAGAAGGGCCTCGGTCCCGCAGCGCTCGCGAACATCATCCGCGCCGCCGCCGGCCACGGGCCGCGCGAGATGACCGACGATCAGGCGCAGCAGGCGCTCAACCGCAGCCTCGATCGGCTCCCGCGGCGCCTCGTCGACCCGATCCTCGAGGCGATAGCCGCCGTCGAACAGCCGCCCGCTCGGACGACGGGGGCAGCGGCGTGACGACGCTGGACATCCCCCGCGTTCTTCCGGTCGACCACCTGTCCGTCAGCAGCGTCAACGCCTACTTGCGGTGCCCGTTGAAGTGGCGCAAGCGCTACATCGATCGCGAGTACGAGCCGCCGTCCGGAAGCATGATCCTTGGCTCCGCTGTCGGCGCGGCGGAGGCGCAGGCCGACCAGCAGCAGATCGACGCGGGCGACCGCCTCTCAACAAGCGAAGTGCTGGACGCCTTCAGCGACGAGTGGGACGACCGGTCCACCCGCGAAGAGGTCGACTGGAACGGCGAGAAACCCGACGCCCTGAAGGACTCGGGCGTCGCCGTCGTCACCGCGTACGAGCGAACCGTCGCGCCGCGCCTCCAGCCGGTGAGCGCCGAGCGCGAATTCACGTTGCAGCTCCCCGGCGTCGACTGGACGTTCACCGGCTACTTCGACCTCGAAGAGGCAGACGGCGGCATCGTCGACCGGAAGGTCAAGGCGAAGCGCCTCAATCCCGCCGAGGCACTGGTGGACCTGCAACCGACGTCGTACCTGCTCGCGCGCCGCGCGGAAGGGAACCCGGCGCCGGAGTTCCGGTACCACACCCTCGTTCGCACCAAGACGCCAGCCGTGGACGTGATCCCGGCGCGCCGCACCGACGTGCAACTCGACGCGTTCGTCGACCGGTTGTACGGAATCGCCGCGGAAATCAACTGGCGCCTGGAAACCGGAGTGTGGGGCGGCGCC
>DATMVH010000618.1:0-7591 GCA_035563395.1 Solirubrobacteraceae bacterium | reverse complement strand
GCGGGCGCGCTCGCCGCGGCGGGCGCGCTCCTGCGGCCGGTTGACGGCCTCCACGAGGGCGTTCGCGAGCGCGGCGCGGTCGTCCGGCGGCACGAGCCAGCCCGTCTCCCCGTGGTCGACGGTCTCCGCCGGGCCGTAGGCGTTCACGGCCACGACCGGGAGCCCGCACGCCATCCCCTCCACGAGCACCTGGCCGAACTGCTCGCGAACGGAGGGCAGGACGACGGCGTCGGAGGCCGAGAGGAACGCCGGCAGCTCGTCGTGCCCGTGCCAGCCGGCGAGGAAGACGTCGCGCGCGCCCGTGCGCGCGATCGCCTCCAGCGGGTGCTCGCCCTCCCACTCCCCCGGGTAGCCGCCGAGGATCACGAGCGGGGCGCGGCGGGTGAAGCCGGGCCGCGCCCGCGCGTAGGCCTCGATCAGCAGCGGGACGCGCTTGACGTCGGTGAAGCGCCCGACGTAGAGCAGCACCGGCCCGTCCCCGGCGAAGGGCTCGAGGTCGCCCTCGGTGTAGCGGACCGAGCCGGCCTCCGCGCCCGGCGCCCAGCCCTGCGGCTGCTCGACCAGATGCCGGCGCCAGTGGGCGAGGCGCGGCACGGGGCGGCGCGTGAAGGTCTCCGGGTCGAAGCCGTTCGGGACGCACACGCAGCGGTCGGGGGGCAGGTCGAGCAGGCGCTCCACGCGCGGGATCTGCGTCGGCGAGAGGAGGATCACGCGGTCGCACCGGGCCGCCCATCCGCGCAGTCGCTCCGCCCACGCGCCGGCGTGCGGCCACGCGCTGCGGCCGCCGCCCTCGATCGCCTCGAGCATGAGCAGCTCCGTGCCGTGGATGTGGCCCACGACCGGCACGCCGGGGGCGACGCGGCCGGCCGCCTCGTTGATCGGGGTGAGGTGATGGAGGTGGAGCACGTCGGCCTCGGCCGCCCCGGCGCGGGCGAGCGCCTTCGCCCACGCCTCGACCTGGTGCCCGTAGCGCTCGTCGTCCAGCGAGCACATGATCCGGTCCGGCGCGCCCGGACGGTCCTCGTAGGACGGGTGGAAGGGCGGGTCGGCGAGCAGCGGGTCGGGCGCCTCCAGCGCCGCCGTGAAGTCGACCGCATGGATGTCCAGGCCGCGGTAGAAGGCGTGCGCGTCGCCGGGCCGGCCCGCGATCCGGAGCGAGCCGGAGACGATGGTGGCGTGCCAGCCGGCGGCCGGAAGGGCCGCCGCGAGGTTCTGGGCGACGTGCGACGAGCCGCCGCGCGGGAAGAACAGGAGCCCCATGAGGACCCGCCGGTGCTCAGCGCCCGTGGACAGGGCGACGACCCTATCCGAGGAGCCGTGGCTCAGGCCGCCTGGGCGACGTCGGAGAGGATGAGCTGCACGACCGGAAGGTGCGCCTGAGCGAGCGGCGCTCGACGTCGACGTCGTCGAACGACACGGCCGTCGTCCGATCCGCGGCGCCGGCGCGCGCGTGCGGCCGCACGACCCGATCCGCCCCGCCCGCGCCCTCGAAGCCCCGTCTGCGCGGGCTCAGCGCGATCAGACGAGCAGCCCCGTCGCGAACATGAGCGCCATCCCGCCCAGCACGCCGCCGACCGCGCCCGGGTGCAGCGACCGCCCACGGTCGTCGCGCACGGTCGGCACGAGCTGGACGATCACCTGGACGATCGCGCCGGCGCCGACGCCGAAGAGCAGCGCCGCGACGCCGGCGTTCGGCGCGGCCGCGCCGATCCATGCGCCCAGCGCCGCGGGCGCCCCCGCGAGCAAACCCAGGGCCGCGAGATGCCGCGCCCGCGGGCGCGCGTGTGCGATCGGCGCGACGATCGCCAGCCCCTCCGTCGTGTTGTGGAGTGCGAAGCCGACCACGAGGAAGGCGCCCAGCGCAAGCGCCCCGGTCGCGTACGCGGTGCCGATGAGCAGGCCCTCGCCGAGGTTGTGCAGGCCGATCCCGATGGCCACGAGAAGCGCGAGCCGCGCGCCGTCGCGGGTGCGCGCGCCGCGGTCGTCGAGCCACGTGCCGAGCCCGCTGAGCACGAGATACGCCGCCGCGCCGCCCACCAGCACGAGCGCGGCGCCGCCGAACGCCTGCGAGCCCTCGCCCGCCAGCGCGAGGCCCTCGAGCGTCGCGTCGATCGCGAGGACGGCGAGCAGGCCGATCGTCAGCCCCATCACGACGCGCAGGACGCGGGGCGGGACGCGCCGCATCCACGGCAGCCACAGCATCCCGAGCGCGATGGGAATCACGCCGACGTAGACGCCCAGGAGCCCCAGCAGCCCGAAGAACGACGCGTCGGGGACCGGCGTGGCCACGGCGACGGGGATCTCGTGCGCGATCGTCCCGCCGCTGCCCGTGACGAGCACGACCTCGTAGGCCTCCCCTTCCACCCACGGCTGCTCGATCTCCAGCGTGGCGGCGGCGAGGCGGCCGATCGGCTCCTCGCCGCCCGTGAACCCGGCGAACGCGTCGTTGACCGTCACCTGCGCGATCTGGACGGCGTCCGGACCGTCGTTGCGCACCGTGAGCTCGATGCGCCCGGGCGCGAGCGTCGTGCGCTCGACCGCCAGCTCCTCGGCCGGCGGGCCGGGACGCTCGCCGAGGCCCGGCGCGCCGAGGGCGGCGAACGCCGCGACGGCCGCCGCGACGAGCACGAGCGGCAGCAGCCCGAGGACCCACGCGGGGACGGAGCGCGGCTCAGATCCGGCAGAGGCCCGGGCGTGCGCCTCCATCTCCCACCTCGAACAGGCCCTGCCACCCGAGCTCGGCGAACTCGGACTGGTGGGCGTGGAACATGTACCGGCCCGCGTAGGGGAAGCACGCCTCGACGATCCCCCGCTGGCCCTGGCACTGCATGACGGTGTCCGTGTACTCGGCCGGCGAGCGCGACGTGCCCGTCGGGAAGTAGTGGAAGAAGTTGCCGTGGACGTGGAACGAGTTGAGGAGGTCGTACTCGAGCACGTTCACGAGGTAGATCCGCACCAGCGCGTCGCGCTCCACGCGGATCGGCTTGTCGAGGTACGCGAAGCCGATCGAGTTGACGGCGTAGACCTCGTTGGCGCGGTCGAAGTTCGTGTCGAACCCGTTCATGACCATCACCATCTCGTCGGCGTCCGCGCGCGGCTCCGCCGGGTCGATGATGAACGCGCCGTAGAGGCCCTTGGCGATGTGCTCCGCGAGCGGCCGCGTGTGGCAGTGGTAGAGGTGCAGGCCGAACGGCGTCGCGTCGAACTCGTACGTCGTGCTGCCGCCCGGGGCCACCGCCCCCGCGCCCGCGCCGTGGACGCCGTCGACGGGTGCCGGATGGAGGCCGTGGAAGTGGATCGTGTGGGGATGGTCCGAGCCGTTGACGAAGGTCACGCGGACCCGGTCGCCCTCGCGCGCCCGCAGCGTCGGGCCGGGGATGCGGCCGTTGTAGCTCCACGCTGGGAAGGTGACGCCCGGCGCGACCTCGACGTCCTGGTCGCCCGAGATGAGCGTCCACTCGCGCAGGACGCGGCCGCCCGGCAGCCGCGTCGTCTTGCCGAAGTCGAAGTCCCGCAGGATCGCGTGCGGGTCGAAGCCGTTGGCCTTGCGGTCCACCGCGCCGCGGAAGTCGGCGTGGCCGGCCGCCGGGTGGCGCTGCGCTTGCCCGTGGTCCGCGTGGGGAGCGGCCGCCGGTGCGGCGGCCCCGCCGCGGAGCGCGAGCGCGCCTGCGCCGAGGACCGGCAGCGATCCCGCTAGCACCGAGCGGCGTGTGAGGTGGACCATTGACCAGAGTTTGGCATGGCTAAATCACTGTTGTCAAGGTTCGAACACCCACCTATGGCGCGGGAGGACCCGGGTGTGGGCGCGAGTGCCCTTAAACGCGGCGAGGCCGCACCGCGCGGAGCGGTGCGGCCTCGTGCCGAGACGTCCTTGTCCCGGGTGCGGTTCCTACCGGCGGCGGAACACGACGCCGAGGTGGTCGTCGCCCTGGGCGCTGACCGCGCTCACCGTGGTGGTGGTCGTCGGCGGAGTGACGGTGCCGGCGCCGCGGAAGGACCAGGCCCCCGCCGCGTCGACGTTCGCGAACCCGAGCACGCGGCCCGTGAGCTCGTTGCCCATGACCACCGCCACGCGCTGGCCGGCGAGGATGTTGCTCGTGCCGCTCACGCGCCACTCCCGCCCCGCGCGGAACTCCGCGGCGGTGATGGTGAGCGTCTCGATCCGCGGCGTGACGGTCACCCGGTCGGTTGCGGTGGTGCCGCCCGGCGCGGTGATGGTCAGCTCGAGCACGACGGGCTCGGGCGGCGTCACGGCGTAGCCCGGGTTGCCGGTCGCCGCGGTCGACGTCGGCAGCGCCATCTGCGGGAACGTGAACGTCGGCTTCGCCGTGGTCGCGCCCGCGAGCGTGATGCCCGGGCCGCTCACCTTCGTCCACTGGTACGTACCGGACAGCGTGCTCGCCGAGCCGTCGAGGCTCACCGTCGCCCCGCGGTTGACGGTCTGGTCCACGCCCGCCTCAGCGGTCAGGGCCGGCCCCGGGTCGGTGCCGGGATCCGTGCCCGGATCGGTGCCCGGATCCGTCGGCGTCGTCGGGTTGGCGATGTCGATCTGGACCTTCATGGGCGCGCTCGTGCCGGCCTCGCCGGAGACGACGAGCTCGAACGCGATCGGGCCGGTGGTTGCCGGCGCGTTGAACGTGGCGACCGACTCGTTGGCGCCCGTGAGCTCCACGCGGTTCTGGTCCGTGATCGGCACTTCCTCGGTGCTCGGGACCATGATCGGGGCACCGGTCTCATCGACCATAGGCGTGCCATCGGGGTTCGTGCCCGGCTCGTCGACCTGCTTGGTCGCCGGGACCTGCTTCCACTCGTACGAGTCGATGACGCCCGTGGAGCCCGTGCCCGTGAGGGTGACCTTGGCGCCGGGCGCGGCGGTCTCGACGGCGCTGGCCACGGCCACCGGCTCGCTCGGCTGCATCGCGTCACCGGTCGCGACGACCGGAACCGTCGTCTCGCCGCCCTTGTCGGACTTGACGGTCACGGCGGCCGGCGGAGCCACGACGTCCTGGATGGTCGTGCCCTCGGACGTGATGTCCGAGCCGAGCGCCGTGAGCTTGCCCGGCGTGGAGTCCTGGTCGCTCGAGGACGCGGCGATCGTCATGGTCTGGGCCGTCGCGTCGTACGCCGCCTTCGTGACCGTCACCACGTCCACCAGCGGGGCCGTCTTGGATGCCACCGGCGTGTCGCTCGCGTTGACGACCTCGATTGTCTTGCCGTCGGGGGACGCCGACAGCGGGAGCTTGGCGTAGTACTTGCCCTTCGACCCGCGCAGGATGGTCTGCATGAAGCCAAGGCCGGTGTTCTTCGCCTGCAGCGACTGGCCGGCGTCGGAGCTCGCATAGACGTCAGCGGTGCCCTTGCCGTCGGCGCCCACCGTGTAGGTCGCCCTGTCGATGTTCAGGCCTGCGTTCGACGCCTTGCGGCCCTGGAGGCTGAACACGTCCGTGCGGCCGATCTCGGTCCACGTGTCCGTCGCCTCGTCGTACCGCTCCACCGAGACGTAGTTGGTGCCGTACGGGCTGCCGATGACCTTGTGGTCGACGCCCGGGTCACCGACGTAGCCGGCCGGCGGCGCGGGAGAGACCGCGGGATCCCACTGCAGGAAGGGGCCGATGCGGCTCGACATCGCCTGGCCGAACGCGCCCGGCGTCGTGCCGATGTCCTGGGTGTAGTTGATGCCCTCGCCCTCGGCGACGAACTCGTCCACGCCATAGGGATGCGTGACGCGGTACTTGCCGTCGGCGATGTCCTTGTCCCGGATGCGGACGCGGCCGAAGACCATCTGATCGCCCTCGACGACCTCCTCGGCAGCCCAGGCGCCCTCGAGGTCCATGCCGATCTCGAGGTTGAGGCCAGGGCCGGTTACCGTGGCGCCGGCGAGCTGGTAGAAGAACTCGCCCGGGAAGTTGTCGGGGTACGAGATCGGCGCATCCGGGTTCGGCACCTCGTCCGGCAGCGTCGAGCACAGCGGGTCGTCGAGCGTGGTGCACGCCTCGAGCCGCACGCCGTTGCTGTCGCGGTACCAGGCGGGGAACCCGTGCTCGGCGGTCGGGCCGACCTCGGTCAGCTTGCCGTCGCGGACCTTGAGCGTGCCGTCCGGGTTGGACGGCGCCACCGGCACCGCGAACGCGGTCACGGCGAGCGTGCCGGTCAGACCGACGGCCGCGATCGCGACCGTCAGTGGTTTGCGAAACGTCCTGCGCATAAGTCCCTCCTCAGGGGGCGAACTCTCGTGTTCGTCGAATCGATCTGCGGTACGAAACAAGCGACCGGCACGCCGCGGCGCGTGTGGACGCGCTCCGGCGAGCCGGCAGCCCTACGGCTCTTGTGACCCGATGGGCGCCTGCGCCGGGGGGAGCGGTGCGCCCACGTCCCGCATTCGACCGCCCTGGACGCCTGTGCCTGCCGGCGTTGCCAAGACGCTCGAATACGGGAGCGCGGCAGAACATGGCCGAGCGCCGTGAAGATCGCGTCCGCGCACCGTGGAAGTTGTGTGAAGACGCGCGGAGGCCCGCCTGTCGCGACCGGCCTGCGGTCGTGCGTGGATGGGCGCGGACGAGCGGTAGCCGTTCGTCCCGTGATCGGCCCGGCGACGCCGCCGCCGCTCGAGATCACGTAGACGGTGCGCGGGTTCGTCGCGGGCGCCGCCCCCTCGCGGAGGGATCGTCCCTCGCCGCCGTGCCCACGGCCACCGGGGGACAGCGTGAAGCCGCCCGTGTTGCTATTCCCGCGAGCGCGGTGCCGATAAGCGTGCCCGTCGGGCTGCCGATCCCGAGCTCGACGCGGGTGTTCCGCGACACTCCCGGTCACCCGCACCTGGAAGGCGCCCGGCTTCCACGTCGCGCGCCTCACGTCGTGCCGTCGTACGGTCACCTGGAAGCCGGCGACCGACGTGTCGGCCGAGGCCCGCCGGAGCCGCGCCTTGGCCCGCCGTGCCCCCGAGGTCGGTCGGCGTCGCCGCCTTGGCGACCGCGGGAGCACTGGAGACCCGGAGTCGCCGCCGCTGTTGCTGCCGGCCCCGTCGATCGCGACCCAGCGGATTGCCGTCGCCGCCGCCTGGTCCGTGATCGCGATGCCGTGGGGCGGTCGTCGAGCTTGACGACCGTCAGGGCGGTCGTCTCGGCGCTCGCGCCTCCCAACTTGGCACAGGGTCCTCACGCGCGTCCGACAAATGCGCGTGCGTAGATCTCAGGCTCGACTCGAGGGTCATGATCGCCGGCGGCGGCCGCGGCAAGCGGCGGCCGTTTGTGCCGCAAGGCCGACGGGTAGCGGCCGAAGCGTGAAGCTGCTCGTGCTGACCCCCGAGCCCGTGGACGCCGACCTGCTGCGCTCCGTCGTCGGCGACGACGTCGAGGGCGCGGAGGTGCTCGTGGTCTCGCCGGCCACGAACGAGTCCAAGCTCGCGTTCTGGGTCTCGGATCCCGACCAGGCGATCGCGGAGGCCGACGCCGCGCAGAGCGAGACGGTCGAGCGACTCGAGGAGGGCGGCATCGACGCGGCCGGCGACACGGGCGAGAGCGAGCCCGCGCTCGCGCTGCAGGACGCGCTCGCCACGTTCCCCGCCGATCGCATCGTGGTCTTCTCCCACCCG